>JAATFR010000199.1 GCA_015655095.1 Hyphomicrobiales bacterium
GAGATCGAGGATGTAATATTTATTGATCCAGGGCGGAAAAATGAGCAGCGGGCGAGCAAACACTTTTTCCGTCACCGGCACATACTGGATCATCTGCATCAGGTCGTTCTGGTAGACGACCTTGCCGGGTGTGGTGGCGATATTTTCACCGATGGTGAAGGCGCTCATATCGGTCTGCTGGATTTCGAGCTTGCCGCGGCCGCGCTTCACGTCTTCCAGCATCTGCTCCATGCCCTTGACGAGATTGGCGCCATTGGAACTCATCGTCTCGCGCAGCACTTCGGGGTTGGTGAACAGGAAATTGGTGGGCGAGAGCGCGTTGACGAGCTGCTTTACATAGAACTGCGCCTGGTTGCGGACATGGGGGTCGACATCCTCAACGTTCCTGACCTGGGATTCGATCCAGCCGGTCGAGAGCAGGTAGATTTGCTTGAGTACATTGAAGACGAACATCTGCTGCCACTCGGGCGCCTTGAAGCGCTTGTCGTTCACCGGCGGGTTTTCGACCTTTTCGCCCAGAAAGGTGAGGGCGGCCCGTTCGGCGATATCGAGATAGCTGTTCCAGAGGCTTGCCTGCGCCTCGACCACGCGGATCGGGTCGCTCGCATATTTCTGGGCGACATCCATCAATGCCCGGCTTGCCCGTTTCATGTCGTTGAAGCTGGAGGAAATGGAAGCGCTGCCCCGTTTGCTTTTCAACATCATACGGGTTGCGCGCTGAGCCAGCAGGGCGGCCTGCATGATATTGAACGACAACTCGACCGGATCGGGTGTAGGGAAACTTTCTCCGCCCACTGCAGCGGGATTTGCGGTCGCCGATGTGGATTGCTCTTTTTGATTCATGAGCGGTTCATCCTGCCGTGATTATTGGACCCTGGAATGGGTTCCTGTTTCTATGGCTATTTTTTATAGTATACGTGACGGTGAAAATGGCTATGGGTGGGGAAAATAACTGAAGAAGATATTTTTCCCGGGACGGTCTGCGCCTATACTCCGGCCAGCCGGGGGGCGAAGGAGTGGATAGATGGCTTTCACGGCAATGGCTCAAAAGGATGCGGCATCCCTGCAGTGGTCTCATGGCCTTGCACTGAATGTCCGTCTCGCCCTTGTGATGCTGGGGCTGCTTGGTCTGGGGGCCTGTTCGGCGCTGCCGGGGTCGGGCAAGCCTGATCTGCTTTATTCCGGCGCGGGCGAAGCCGGGGACGAGGCCTCGAAGGGGGCGCCTCAAAGCTTCCCCCAGCTCAGCGATGTGCCCAATAAACGCCCCGAGGTGACATCCCAGCCCGCGCGCGACGTGCTTGCGAAACAGCTTGAAATCCAGCGCGCCAGAAATCTTGCCGATGCCAAGGCGCTTCAGGCGGACCCGACCGGTTCCATCAATCCCGCCTCGCCGCAAGCGCCTGCCGCGCCGGGACCTCAATCTTCGCTCGCGCCTGCAGCAAAAACACAGGTCGCGGACGCCATCATTCCGATGCCTCCGGCCGGGGGCCACGCCACCCTAGACGGGATCGATCCCCGATTGGCACAGGAAATCGCGAGCCTTGCCGCCCAGCGCAAGGCTGAGCCGGAACGGGCCGCCGCAAGGTCTCCACAGCAGGCCGTTGCCCGGATGGACCCGGAGCCGGTGGTAAAGGCGGCCCCTACAGCCCGCGTTTCAGTCGCCAGCCTCAGCCAGTAGTCCTTTCCAGTATCCTTCATTGCCCCGAAAAATGCTCTTTCTGCGGCTATGCCCTTGGGAGCATTCGACTTTGAGGCTATAAGGAGCGCGAACAGGAGGGGCCCCAAAGCCGCCATTCCTGTTCAGTCCCAACACGTCCTTTGGAACCATGTCGATGAGCGAAGAATTTCACCGCATCAAGCGGCTTCCCCCCTATGTCTTTGAGGTTGTGAACAAGCTCAAGGCCCGGGCCCGGGCCGAGGGGAAGGACATCATCGATTTCGGCATGGGCAATCCCGATATGCCGACGCCGCCCCATATCGTGCAGAAGCTGATTGAGACGGTGCAGGACCCCAAGTCGCACCGCTATTCCAGCTCGCGCGGCATTCCGGGCCTGCGCAAGGCCCAGGCCGCCTATTATGAGCGCCGCTTCGGCGTGACGCTCAACCCCGAGACGGAAGTGATCGCGACCCTTGGCTCCAAGGAGGGGCTGGCCAACCTTGCCCAGGCCATCACCAGCCCCGGCGACGTGATCCTCTGCCCCAACCCGAGCTATCCGATCCACGCCTTCGGCTTCATTATTTCCGGCGCGGTCATCCGCTCGGTGCCGTTCGAGAGCGAGGAGAGCTTTTTCGACATGCTGGAGCGGGGCGTGCGCCATTCGGTGCCCAAGCCCGTGGCCATGCTCGTCAGCTTCCCGTCCAATCCGACGGCGCAGGTGGTCAGCCTCGATTTTTACCGTGAGGTCGTGGCCTTCGCCGCGCGTCACGACATCTACATCATCTCGGATCTGGCCTATTCCGAGATTTATTTCGACGGCAATCCGCCCCCTTCCATTCTTCAGGTGCCAGGGGCAAAGGAGCGGGCGGTCGAATTCAATTCATTGTCAAAAACCTATGCCATGCCCGGCTGGCGCATGGGTTTCTGCGTCGGTAATGAGCGGCTGGTCAATGCGCTGGGAAGGGTCAAGTCCTATCTTGATTATGGCGCGTTCACGCCCATCCAGGTTGCCGCCACAGCCGCGCTCAACGGCCCGCAGGAATGCGTGGACGAAATCCGCGGCATCTATCAGGGCCGCCGTGACGTGCTGATCGACAGCATGTCCCGGGCAGGCTGGGATATACCGAGCCCGCCGGCCACCATGTTCGCCTGGTCGCCGATACCGGAGAAATTCCGCCACATTGGTTCGCTCGCCTTCTCCACGCTGCTGCTTGAGCATGCGGACGTCGCCGTCGCGCCCGGCATCGGCTTTGGCGAATATGGCGACGGGCATGTGCGTATCGGCCTTGTCGAAAACGAGCAGCGCGTGCGTCAGGCCGCGCGCAGCGTGAAGAAATTCATGACGAATGCGGACCAGATTCTCGGGGAATATGAAGATCAAATGCGGGGCGCCGGCACGGTTGTCCCCCATCCCAGAAATTCCCGTGGAAGTATTTGACTATGAATGATCCTCTTAAAGCCGAACCCCTTAAAATAGGGGTGGCGGGGCTCGGCACCGTTGGTGCCGGCGTTATCAAGATATTGAAGGATCGCGCCGGGTTTCTGGCCGATGCGTCTGGTCGGATGCTTGTGCTGGGCGGCGTCAGCGCGCGCGACCGGGCAAAGGATCGGGGCATCGATACAAGGGACGCACGCTGGTTCGGTGATGCCCGTGAAATGGCGAAGGCGGACGATCTCGATGTCATCGTTTAACTCATCGGCGGTTCGGAAGGCGTGGCCCGGGAAGTCGTGGAACTGGCGCTTGCTCATGGCAAGCATGTGGTCACGGCTAACAAGGCCCTGATTGCCCATCACGGGCTGGCGCTCGGGCGGCTTGCCGAGGAAAAGGGCGTCTCGCTCAATTATGAAGCTGCAGTCGCGGGTGGCATCCCGATCATCAAGGCGCTGCGCGAGGGGCTGACGGCCAACGAGATCACGAGCGTCGTCGGAATTCTCAACGGCACCTGCAATTATATTCTGACCGAGATGGAAAAGACCGGGCGCGATTTCGCCGAGGTGCTGGCCGATGCGCAGGCGCTTGGTTACGCGGAGGCGGACCCGAGCTTTGATGTTGGCGGCATCGACGCGGCTCACAAGCTCGCCATTCTCGCCAGCCTTGCGTTCGGTGTGCAGGTCGATTTCGATGGCGTCCATATCGAGGGCATCGAAAGGATAACGGCAACGGACATTTCCTTCGCCCGCGAGTTTGGCTACCGCATCAAGCTGTTGGGCGTGGCAAGGAAGACGGAGGCGGGCATCGAGCAGCGCGTGCACCCCGCGCTGGTGCCCGATACGGTGCCCCTTGCCAATGTCATGGGCGTTTTCAACGCTGTTGCGGTTGAGGGCGACAGGGTCGGGCAGGTTGTGCTGGAGGGCCGTGGCGCGGGCGAAGGGCCGACGGCCTCCGCCGTACTTTCCGATCTTGTCGACATCGCGCGCGGCTTTATCGTGCCGCCGTTCATCGTGCCGACCGCCAAGCTTGCCCCTTCGCGCAAATCGCCTGTCGATACGCACCAGGGCCGCTATTTCCTCAGCCTTGCAGCGGCGGACCGCGCAGGCAGCATGGCTGCAATCACCCGGGCGCTGGCGGATGAGGGTGTTTCCATTGAACGCATCATCCAGAGGGGTGCCGAGAAGAGTGCGACGGATCGCCTGCCGGTTGTCTTTATCACGCACGAAACGCAGGAAGGCACCATGCAGCGCGCTCTGGCGCGATTGATGCAGCACCAGGATGTGGCGGGCACGCCATTAATGCTTCGGATCGAAGGCGAAAGCCGGTAAATTTACATATAAAGATTAACTTACTTATTCAGGGGGTACAAGAAATGGTCGCGAAACAGCAGGGCTTCACACGGATGCTGACGCTCGAAGTCACGCGCGTTACTGAGCGGGCGGCGGTTGCCGCCTCGTTTCAGGTCGGGCGCGGTGATGAAAAGGATGCAGATCAGGCCGCCGTGGACGCCATGCGCCGTGAGCTCAACGAACTCGACATCGACGGCACCATTGTCATCGGTGAAGGTGAGCGTGACGAGGCGCCGATGCTCTATATCGGTGAGAAGGTCGGTTCGGGCAACGGCCCCAAGGTCGACATCGCCCTTGATCCGCTGGAAGGCACCACGCTGACGGCGAAGGCGCAGGCCAATGCGCTTGCGGTGATCGCGGTAGCCGAATCCGGCACGCTGCTCAATGCGCCCGACGTCTATATGGACAAGATCGCGGTCGGCCCCGGCTATCCCAAGGGCACGGTCGATCTCGACAATACGCCGGAGCAGAACATCAAGGCCGTGGCCAAGGTCAAGGGCGTCGGCGTCGACGGCGTTAATGTCTGCATCATGGACCGTCCGCGCCATGCCGCTCTCATCAAGGCCGTGCGCGATGCCGGTGCAGCTGTCTATCTGATCTCTGATGGCGACGTGGCGGGGGTGATCGCGACCACCGATCCGACCACCAATATCGACCTTTATCTGGGCATCGGTGGCGCGCCGGAAGGTGTTCTGGCGGCGGCTGCGCTGCGCTGCATCGGCGGCCATATGCAGGGCCGCCTGATCACCGACAGCGATGACCAGAAGGCGCGCGCGACCAAGATGGGCATCAAGGACTTCAACAAGAAGTTCGAGCTCGAGGAAATGGTCTCAGGCGATGTCATCTTCTGCGCCACCGGCGTCACGGACGGGTCTCTGCTGGAAGGCGTCCACCGCCTGCCGGGCGGCGCCTACACCACCCACTCCGTGGTCATGCGTTCCGCCACCGGCACCGTGCGCTGGATCAAGGCCCGCCATGCCTCGCTGAAGAAGTTCAAGTAGACTCTGCCAAAGCCTGAAGTCAGAGGCTCCGTCCGCTAGGGCGGGGCCTTTGTTTGTAAATAGGTGTTAGGCTTGCTCCATGAGAATCGATACGAAAAATCCGGCCGGGCAAACGCCCCCCCAGCCCTGCGTTCTCGGAGTGGAGCGTTCGGTGATGGGGCGGGCATGGATGCCGCGTCTCACGGATGATCGACTCTCGCTGGCGCTCGCGCAACGTCTGGACTTGCCGGAAATCGTGGCGCGCGTGCTTGCCGGGCGCGGTGTCGGTGTGGAGGAGGCGGAAGCTTATCTCAATCCGAGTATCCGCAGCCTGATGCCGGACCCCAGCACCCTCATGGACATGGACGCCGCGGCCAGCCGGATCGCACACGCGATCATGGAAGGGGAGACGGTTGCTGTTTTTGGCGATTACGACGTCGATGGCGCCACCTCGTCGGCGTTGCTTGCCCGCTTTTTTCGTGCGCTGGGGCAGCCCTTGCGTATCTATATCCCGGACCGGATCATCGAAGGCTATGGACCCAACGCGGCGGCCTTCGAGCGACTCGCGGGCGAGGGCATAAGGCTCGTCATCACGGTCGATTGCGGCACGTTGGCTTTTGCGCCGCTCGAAGCCGCCGCCGCCGCCGGGCTCGATGTGGTTGTTGCTGATCATCATATCGCGGAACCCGGCTTGCCGCGCGCCTGCGCCGTCGTCAATCCGAATCGGATCGATGATGAAAGCGGGCTTGGCCAGCTTGCCGCCGTCGGCGTCACCTACCTGCTCATCGTTGCCATCAACCGCACGCTCCGGCAGGCGGGTTATTACAAGGATGGCAAGGAGGCCCCGGACCTTCTGGGTTTGCTGGATCTTGTCGCGCTCGGCACGGTCTGCGATGTCGTGCCGTTGACCGGCCTCAACCGGGCCTTTGTCTTTCAGGGCCTGAAAATCATGGCCCGGCGCAAGAATGTCGGTCTCGCGGCCCTTGGCGCCGTGTCGCGTCTCGACGGGTTGCCGGGTACCTATCATCTGGGCTTCCTGCTTGGCCCCCGCGTCAATGCAGGTGGACGCGTCGGCAAGTCTGATCTGGGCGTGCGCTTGCTCGTGACCGAAGATGCTCAGGAAGCGGAGGAGCTTGCCGCCGTGCTCGACATGCTCAACAAGGAGCGTCAGGCCATCGAGGCGCAGGTGTTGCAGGAGGCCATCGGCGCGGTTGAGGCTGGCATGATGCATGGTGCGCGCAACAAGCCGTCGCCAGTCATCGTCGCGAAGGGCAGGGGCTGGCATCCCGGCGTCATCGGCATCGTCGCGAGTCGCCTCAAGGAACTTTACGACAGACCCGCTCTGGTTGTCGCCATCGACGAAAAGGGCATGGGCAAGGGCTCGGGCCGCTCTGTCGCGGGTGTTGATCTGGGGCGCGCCGTCACCCGGGCGCTGGAGGCAGGTCTTCTCGTCAATGGTGGCGGGCACGTCATGGCGGCAGGCCTCACGGTCGATGCCGAGAGGCTGGATGAGCTTGAGGCTTTCCTCGCCATCGAGCTTGAAACCCAGGTTGCGGCGGCGGGCGAAAACAGGAGTCTCCGCCTTGATGGCGCTGTCGCCGTCTCGGGCGCCACCCGGGCCTTGCATGATCTGTTAATGCAGGCGGGCCCTTATGGCGCGGGCAATGCCGAACCGCGCTTCGCCGTACCCTCGGCGCGGATTGTCCGTGCCGATGTGGTCGGCCAGAATCATGTGCGCTGCATCGTGACAGACGGCACTGGCGGCCGCCTGAAAGCGATCGCCTTCAAGGCGCTGGGTACGCCTCTGGGCGATCTTCTGATGGACCGCAATGCGGGAATGATCCATCTGGCCGGGCGGCTTAAGCCGGACGACTGGCAGGGCCGCAATGACGTTCAACTCCAGATCGAGGACGCTGCCCCGGCTATTCGACAGGTGGGAAGCTGACTTTCGCCAGAGTCCCGTAAACACGCCCTTTTTTGTCGAAAGACTTCCCCAACAGGGTCTTGCCTTCACAGAATGACGGCTATATAACGCCGCAGCAGCCCACCGGAGACGGTGGTTGTTGTGAAAAAGATGCGCCCTTCGTCTATCGGTTAGGACGCCAGATTTTCATTCTGGTAAGAGGGGTTCGATTCCCCTAGGGCGTACCACTTTTTCTGCAATAAATTCAGCAGTTAAGCTTTCCTGGAAACGGACTGGCCACACGCAGAATGTGAGCTTGATCGCATTTTTGTTCCGTGTGCGTTCCGTCTCGTTTTGTCTTTTGCACGTTTCTGTCCTTCCTGCAGTTTCAGAACACAGCGCTCCAGTCCCGGAATGCGGGCTATGGCATAATCTTCACGGAGAAGGGATGATTGACGGAACGGAGCGCTGAGTTGCGGCCTGATCTCAGAAACGGAAGGTGACGCCCAGTGCGGCGGTTCCCTGGAACTTGGCGCCCTCCTTGACGATGGGGCTATCCCTTACATCGCCCACATAATAGCTGCCGCCGAGCCGCGCGATGAGGCCCCATCTCTCGCTGAGGCGATAGCCGGCGGTTATGCCCGCGCTCACATCGCGAAGGCCCGCGCCCGGCCGATAGGAGTCCAGCCCGGAAACGGATGCGTCCTCAGGCGAGACGCCGAAATAGGTTCGCATATATTTCCCGCTGCCATAGGTTGTCGATATGTCGGCATCAAGGGATAGCTTGCGGCTGCGCAAGGCCGCATAGGATATCTGCGCGGTTGCGAGGTACCCGTCATAGGCGTCGTTAACGTCTTTGAGGACCGTCAGATCGAATGCGATCTCGCCCTGGCCTGCGTCGTTGCCGCTGAACCGGTAGCCGATGAAGCCACCTGCCTCGACCGCACTCTTGATATCGGGGAGCAGTGCGACCCGTCCACTACCGTCCTTATGCTTTCGCTTGGAACGGTACCCGAATGCCGGCCCTGCCTGAAACTTGCTCGGACCAAGGAGATCAAGCTTCGCTCTGGTGCCCCGGAGCTGCAATTCCATGCCTGCCCAGTCGATGTTGCCAATCACGAACGGATTGGGTTCATATTTGTCCGAGCCGTCATATTTGGGGGTCATCGCGCCTCCCAGTCCGATGAAGCCGGACAGGCGCGAGGGATCGGAAGTTTGCGGCTGCTCAAGCGGTGTCACGGCTACGCTGGACACATCCTGGGCGAAAGCCGGAGCTGCCGTTGCGCAGCCCGTTATGACGGACAAAAGATAAGCCAGTTTTCTTGGCATCAGAGCCTCATTGTGGCGCCGCGGCAGGGCGACGTGGAGGCAAGATAGGTGAAAGCTGGAATGTGGGCGACGGCCGTTGCGGCATTGCGCCATTTCCTGCGCCGGATTACGATCCTGGCCAGTATTTTGGAGTTGGCGATGCGTGATTTCGCAAAATTGAATGGTCAAGACGCGCTCGCTGATTTACCTCGCGTGGGGGGAATTGGGCTACTCGCCGGGCTCGGTCTCACCTTGGTCGGCCCGTTCGGGACCGACAAGTGGGGTATTTTCGTTCAGCTGGGATTCTGGACGGTGATGTCCGCGGCCTGGTTTAGCATTACCTTTGCGGTCGCCTTCGGCTTTGCGCGGATCGAGAGCTTCCGACGGCTCACAAAGGGGCGGCAGTGGATGCTGACGTTTGTCGCAAGCATGTTTCCGGCGATGATCATTTCGGGGCTCTCAATTTGTGCCTTGCATGGTGTATGGCTGACGCAGATGGAGATTCTCGAACTGGCTGGCCATACCGTGGTGATCGGTATCGTGCTCGAGATGGTCAACAGGGCCTTGCCCCTTCAGGCCGGGTCGGCAGTGCATCGAGTGGAGAGCCCTGCTGAGGGCAGGGGAAGCATGGTCCTCCCTGCCGGGCAGAACTTTGCCGCATTCCCGCCGGCGCCACCAGCAGCACAGAGCAGCCCGCTTCTTTTAAAGCGCCTGCCGCCGCAGGCACGTGGTCCAATCCTCTGTCTTCAGATGGAAGATCATTATGTGCGCGTCCATACCGAAACGGACTCCGCGCTTGTCCTCATGAGATTTTCGGATGCGCTTTCCGAGGTCGATAAAAGCGCCGGTTTGCGGGTGCATCGGTCCTGGTGGGTCGCCAGCGAATCTGTCCGCAATGTCGTGCGTATGGGGCGGACTGCGCAACTTGAATTGGGCAATGGCCTTAAGGTTCCCGTATCCCAGCCATATCTGGCCGTCGTCGCAGCTCTGGCCGAGCGGAGGCAATTGCGGACTGTCAATTATCAGCCGGTGGTCAAACGCGATTTCCGGTCGACGTCGAAAAGCGCCCCTCTTTGAGCCTCCTTTGAGATCGCCTGGAAGTGGTCATCGCAGTGTGCGCGAAGATCCTTTCGTGTGGAGAGATCGGTGCCTGACTACAGTTGCTGAACGCCATGGTCGATGCTGATGACAGATAGCGGACAGAGCTTTGACGCCACTAACCTGAAGTTACTGGCCACAGAATGACCCAGTGCTTTATCCCACCACCTCTCAGGTGGGCAGAACGCAATGCTCCTTTGACTATGGCAGCTTTCATCACCGTTGCCGCCTCTGCCGCAGCTGCTTTTCCCGGGCAATAACAGTCGCGATTTGGGCATCGCTTTCCACCACCATCGATAGAAAGTGGCCAGTCTCGAAGGCAATGGCAAGTTGCACTTCGACGGGTTATCAACCGGAAATATGCTAGGGCGACCTATGCCGTGGTTTCCTTTTTTCTTTTGGCGCGATTTGTCTGGCATTTGGCATTCGGGCATTTGCCGTCGACAATCTTGACCGGTGGCTTGCAGTGTTTGCAGAGCTGGGAACTCATGGTCTGTGATCCTTGTGTTGTCGTACATGCTGTGCGTCGGGTGGAGCCGTCCGGCCCCTGTCGGGCTCCTTATAGAGCACTGCTGGGAAAAGGGTGAGTGGTTTCGGGCCTGCTTACGGGGTGTCAGAAGGCAGTACGGTCTTATAATCCCGTATCAGTGGTATCGAATCCTGGGCAGGGACAGGTGATTTGTCTTTATGGAACGTATGCTGATTATGTATTTTTAGATATATGTACAGACTAAATTTTTAGCCACTTCGCCGGTTTTTTAATAATCAGTACAAGAATATTAAATGATGGGAGCGGGGATTTTTCTGATAGTTTGTCACTAATCAGATTGTTGCAATGCAGCATTATGTTGCGTGTGCGGAATGAATAACCCCTTTCAGATCCCGGGGATTGTGCTATTATTAAGGCTCTGAAGTGGTTGGGAGGCCGCTTCAGCATCCGAAGGAGGAAAGGATGCAAAAACTTGTTTCAAACAGCAGCACGACACATGCTGCTCAAACACCACCGGCAGAGTATGAGAAAGCCGGGGCGGGTCATCTCTGTGAAATTGGCCTTGGGCTCCTGCTCTTTGGTGCCATCGTGGCGATGACTGTTCCCGGCTGGAGTTTCTTTTCTCTCGCCGCACCGTTGGGCATGGTCTTCATGATTGTGAGCGCAATCAGAGAACGGTAAGGCTGTCCGGAGAAGGGTGAGGCTCAGGAGGCCTGAGGCCCTGTCATCCCGTTAAAGGGGATGACAGGGTTCCATGGTGCTATCTGTATGGCTGAACTGGCAAGACCTGTAATTAAATCATCTAAGATTAAAAATCACAGGGACCACGAATTCCCGGCTCTTTTCTTTCATGTCGGCCAGAAACGCGGGCATGGGAACCGCACGCTCCATCATCGCAAGCACTTCGCGGTCCAGCTTTTCAAAGCCGGAGGTGCGCTCAAGATTGTGCAGAATCAATGCGCCATCCCGTGTAATCTTGATGCGCACATAGGCTGTGCCTTCTTGATGACGGCGGCGCGCTTCTTGTGGATAGCGCTGGAAGCGCTTCAGATGTGCCTGAAGCATTCCTTCATAAGTTATCCTGGCCTTGTTGCTTGCGGCTTCACCCAGATCCGGTGAGGCCTTGGCTGGTGCGGCTGGCCTTGCTGTTGTGTCCGGTGCTTGTGTTTGTGGCAAAGGCTTGGTCATCGGCGCAGGTGGCACCGGCTTCTCGATGCGTTTTTCGACCGGTTTCCTGATTTTTGGTTTGGGCTTTGGTTTTGGCAGCGCCACCTCGGCCTTTTCCACAACTGGCGCTTTCGGGAGTGGATCCGGCTCCACGGGCTTGACCACTGGCTGAGGCGGCGGCGGCTTGGGCGCGCTCGGCATCGGCGCCATTTCGATCATGATCGGGAGTGCGGCAGGCGGTGGCGGCATCATGGGGGCACGGCCGAACTCGACCAGCAGCAAGGCTGCAGCTGCCAGATGGGCGGCGACGATCACTCCCAGAGAGGCTGACCACAATCGACCGGAGCCCTGATCAAAATCGCCGGGAATCATGTTCGACGTTTCAACGGAAAGGCTGGTCATGGTTTTGTCAGACCCTCCAGCCCGACCAGAGCGACCTTGAGATAGCCGGCTTCGCGCATGTCATTCATGACCTGCATCAGATCGCCATAGTCCACTGTCTTGTCAGCCCGCAGGAAGATGCGGGTATCCGTATCACCCTTGGTCGCGGCCTTCAGCGCGCCAGCAAGTCCATTCGCTGGAACTGAACTATCCCCGATGGCGAGTGTTTTGTCGGCCTTGACTGTCAGGAACACGGGCTTGTCGGGACGCGGTTGCGCGGTTGTGGTGGCGGCGGGCAGATCGACAGGCACATCGACTGTGGCCAGCGGGGCCGCGACCATGAAAATGATCAGCAGAACCAGCATAACGTCGATAAAGGGGGTGACGTTGATGTCGTGGGTTTCGACGAGATCGTCGGAGTCGCTACCGAGTTTCGATGCCATCGGGTTATTCCGCCGCCTTGTTCTTGCTCGTGAACCGGGAGGCTGTGCTGCGATCATAGTCGCGCGACGCCAGGCGTGAAACCTCTGCGGAAATGTCGGCCAGTACGCCCTTGTAGCCGCCGATAGAGCGTGTGAAGGCATTGTAGATCAAAACGGCAGGGATCGCCGCGACAAGGCCGGTGGCCGTCGCCAGCAGCGCTTCAGCGATGCCGGGCGCGACCACGGCAAGATTTGTCGTCTGGCTTTTCGAGATGCCGATGAAGCTGTTCATGATGCCCCAGACCGTGCCGAAAAGGCCAATGAAGGGGGCTGTGGAGCCGATACTGGCGAGAATGCCGGTGCCCCTGCCGATGGTGCGGGCGGCAGCAGCCTCAATCCGGTCCGTACGAGAAATAATCCGCTCTTTCAGACCTTCGCCCGGCAGGTCTTCCGACAGCCGCACCTCATGGGCCGCCGCCTGAACCAGAGCCGCGGCGGCATCATTGCCATCGATCCGCCCGGTCGCCTCCGCCAATGTGCGGCTGGTGGCCAGATGTGTAAGCACAGTGCGGGCACGCTTCCGTGCATTGCGGATTTCAATGGTCTTTGCAAGCCAGACGGTCCAGGTCGCCACCGAGGCGAGGAGGAGGCCGATCATCACCGCCTTCACGATCCAGTCAGCCTGAAGGAACATGCCCAGGGGGGAGAGGTTGGAAGGCAGCGTGGCGTTTGCCGTATCTGTTTCCGCCAGTGTTGTGGCGGGAGTGGGGCCTGAGGCTGTGATGTCAGGCGCTATGGTGGGGGAGGCTGCTCCCGCACCGGCTGGCTCGGAGGCCGCCGGAGGAAGGGTGGATGGCGTCGCTGCCACAGGAGCTTCGCTGCTGGTGGCTGGTGTTGAGACCGGAGGCGCATCTTCAGCCTGAGCCGTTGCCGCCGACAACAGCGCGAATACAAAGCTCGCCATTGCGATATGCGCGAGCCTGCTCATCAATCCTGACCTCATCACCATAACAATCCCCAGAACACAAAAGGTCGCCCTTCGACGCTAAACCGCGTGCCCGACCGATAAAACAGAATGTTTCTGCGCCACACATGCAACATATGCAAATAGTTCGCAAGAGCGATTTAGTGACGCCGCCAGCCTGCCTACCGGTAACAGCGGACTGGGACCAACGGCAAGGCGCCCATGTTCATGTCCGAATCAGTTTCATGGCATCGCGAGAGTCTGGGAGAGGGCAGGAGGGCAGCCGCCAGATCTTGAGGCAGATTATGAAGGATGAACACCATAACCACGATCAAACAGGATGTCTGGATAGACGAAAGAATATAAGAATTTTTCATTTATGAGCCAAGATTACGCTAATAAGTCGCAAGTGCGTCTTTTTTGCAACTGGGAATTATTGGAAATATATTAGTAAAAACAATAAGTTATGTAATTTATTATTGGTAAATCTTAAATTCTGCTGAATCTTGCCAAACGCAAAGACAACTCATAAGGCTGTTGCCCAACAACATAATAATAACTCTCAAAATCAATTGTAACCGAAGGGGGCAACCTTCTATGGCGTATCAGAACGATCTGCGAGCCAGCGTATCCCACTCCACGCTTTGTCATGTCGCCATTCTGGCAAGTCTTGCCATTGTGGCTGTGGCGCCCACCAGGGCGAAAGCGGCTGATGCCGCGCCGTCTTCCGACGCAAAAACGCTGAGCGCGATCAGCGTGGAGGCTGTGAGCGATGATCAAAGCTTCAATGTCGAAAGTTCTGCCAACGACAAGTTCACGGCACCTCTGCTCGATACGCCGAAATCCGTGACGGTCATTCCGCAATCCGTGATGAAGGCCACCGGCTCGACCTCGCTGATGGACGCGCTGCGCACCGTGCCTGGCATCACCATGGGCATGGGCGAGGGGGGTAATCCCTTTGGCGACCGTCCCTTCATTCGCGGTTTTGATTCATCCAGCGGCTTTATGGTCGACGGCATTCGCGATACTGGCTCGCAGTCCCGCGACATGTTCGATGTCGAGCAACTCGAAGTGCTCAAAGGCCCCAGTGGCGCATTTGCGGGGCGCGGAGCGCCCGGTGGCAGCATCAACGTGGTCAGCAAGGCTCCGCAGATGGAGGACTTCCAGCGTGGTTCCGTGAGCGTCGGCACGGACGATCTTGTCCGCACCACCGTCGATGTGAACCAGATGCTTGATGACAGCGTCGGCTTCCGCCTGAACGGCATGTGGCAGAAAGCCGATGTTCCGGGGCGTAATGATGTCGATGATGATCGCTGGGGGTTTGCGCCGTCCTTGACCTTTGGTCTTGGAACGCCAACCCGGATCGCCTTTGATTATTACCATTATCAGAGCAACGGGATGGCGGATTATGGTCATCCCTACGACACCGCGACAGGCGGACCTGTTGGCGATGTGGCTCGCAGCGCCTTCTATGGTCTTGAGAACCGCGATTTTCGCAAGACCAAGTCCGATATTGGCACCATCAAGTTCGAGCATGACTTCAATGCCAACTGGACGGCCACCAATACGACACGGCTGTCACGTACATCGAATAATTACGTGGCTACGAATCCGGATGACACCAAGGGCAATGTGGCCAATGGTTATGTCTACCGTGCTGTTAAAAGCCGCAACTCCGTGACCAAGGAATATATCAACCAGACGGATCTGACCGGAAAGTTCAATACCGGATTCATGAAGCATACGCTTGCTCTGGGATTTGAAGCAGGGCAGGAAGAAGTCAAGAATACGCCTTATACGGTCATTCAGACGGCGCAGAATGTTGTCAATCCCGGAAAGTCGAACCAGTATTACACCAATGCCTCGGCATGCAATGCGGTAACGCTGGCAAGTTTCGACTGTACATCCCTGTACTCACCGAATCCGGATGATCAGTGGGCCGGTCAGGTCCTGACCTCGCCAAACCCCACAACCACCACCACCAAC
>JAATFR010000018.1 GCA_015655095.1 Hyphomicrobiales bacterium
CCAACGCCGCCGCCGATGTCGCGCGCGCCGATGTACAGGCGTCCGACATAACGCCGCTGTCCGCGAGCCCCGCCAGCGACCCGATGCGGGCCGCCGCCCTGGCCTACGAGAAGCGCGACTTCGACACGGCGCTGACCAATGCGCGGGCCGCCGCCGCCAAGGGGCAAACCAACGCCTATATGCTGCTCGGCACCCTCTACATGAACGGCGACGGGGTGAAGGCCGACCCGGTGCAGGCCCGCGGCTGGTTCGAGAAGGGAATGGCCAGGGGCGATCCCAATTCCACCTATGCGCTTGGCCAGATCTATGAAAAAGGCATGGGCGTAAAGGCCGACCTCGCAAAGGCGCGCGGCCTCTTTACCAAGGCGGCCGACAAGGGGTCGCTTCCCGCCACTATTGAACTCGGCCTCATGGAGGCGGCGGGCGCAGGGGGCGTCAAAGACATCGACGCCGCTGCCGGGCATTTTGAGAAGGCGGCTGACGCCGGCAACGCGGATGGCCAGTACAATCTCGGCATCCTCTATATGACCGGCGAAGGCCGCCCCAACGATCCGGCCAGGGCGGCGGCCTTGTTCAAGGCGGCCTCAGATCAGGGCCACCCGGGCGCCAGCTACAATTACGCCATGATGCTGCTTGAGGGTCAGGGCGTTCAGAAAAACTCCACCGAGGCCGCCAACCGGATGCAGCATGCCGCCAATGCGGGCATTCCGGCCGCCCAGACGGCGCTCGGCACCATGTATTTCGCGGGCAAGGGCGTGGCCAAGGACGACACCAACGCCGCCGCCTGGTTCCAGCAAGGCGCGCTTGGCGGCGATCCGGTGGCGCAGGACCGGCTCGCCCGGCTCTATGCCTTCGGCAAGGGCGTGAAAAAGGACATTGTCGCGTCGCTGACCTGGCTCACCATCGCCCAGCAGGGCGGCATGAAGGACCCCGGTCTGGAAACCATTCTCAAGCCGGACATGACCCCCGACGTCCACGAAAAGGCTGATGCCGCCGTCAAGAAATGGAACGAGGCCGCCGCCGAAAGGGCCGCCCACGGCCAGTAGAGGCCCCCATACGGGCCGAATTCCTTTGTCCTTGCCGCCATGCTCTGCTATCAGAGCGGCCATTCATGATGCGTCAGGTGCGGCCCCGGTGCCGATCAGCCGGTCCCCTGGGACCGGGCCTCGACGCGGTTTCTTCGCGAGCGATCGGTATCGAGATGCCCAAAATAAACGGTAATGAAATCCGCCCCGGCTACACCATCGAGCATGATGGCGGGCTCTGGCTGGCGGTCAAGGTCGATCATGTGAAGCCCGGCAAGGGCGGCGCCTATGCCCAGGTCGAGCTGAAAAATCTGATCAACGGCACCAAACTCAACGAGCGCTTCCGCTCTGCCGAGTCGGTCGAGCGCGTCCGCCTCGAACAGCGCGACTACCAGTATCTTTACGAGAACGGCGATGCGCTGGTGTTCATGGACGAGAGCACCTACGAACAGATTGAAATCTCCAAGGAATTCGTCGGCGAGCGCGCCGCCTTCCTTCAGGAGGGCATGAAAGTCGTAGTCGAAAGCTACGAGGAGAAGCCGCTCGGCATCACCATCCCGGCGCAGGTGACGCTGGAGATCACCGAAACCGAGCCCTCCATCAAGGGGCAGACCGCAACCTCCTCCTACAAGCCCGCGATCCTGAGCAATGGCGTGCGCGTGATGGTGCCGCCGTTCGTAGGCGTGGGTGAGCGTATCGTCGTCGACACCACCGAAGTGACCTATCTGCGCCGCGCGGACTAAATCCGCCTCCGGGCCCTGCGCCAGCCTTCGACAGAAACGAACCGATGACACGTCACTCCCCCCTCCTCACGGTCATGATTGCCGCCGCCCGCAAGGCGGCGCGCACCCTTCAGCGCGACTTCGGCGAAGTTGAAAATCTTCAGGTCTCGATCAAGGGGCCCGGTGATTTCGTTTCGGCCGCCGATATGCGGGCTGAGGCCATCATCCGCGAGGAGCTGGAGAAGGCGCGTCCCGGTTACGGTTTCCTGATGGAGGAGTCGGGCGAGACTGTCGGCAGCGACAAGACCCACCGCTGGATCGTCGATCCGCTCGATGGCACCACGAACTTTCTGCACTCAATCCCCATGTTCGCGATCTCCATCGGCCTTGAGCGCACCACAGCCACAGGCCCGCAGATGGTCGCGGGCGTCGTCTACAACCCGATCACGGATGAAATGTTCGTGGCGGAAAAAGGCAATGGCGCTTTCCTGAACAGCCGCCGCCTGCGCGTTTCCGCCCGGCGCGATTTGTCGCAGGCCGTGGTCGTGACCGGCATTCCGCATATGGGCCGCCCGGGCCAGGAAACCTTCCTGCGCGAGCTTGCGACCGTGATGGACGAGGTGGCGGGCGTGCGCCGCTCAGGTTCGGCGGCGCTCGACATGGCCTATGTCGCGGCGGGCCGGTTCGACGCCTACTGGGAAACAGGCATCAAGCCATGGGACATCGCGGCGGGCGTTGTGCTCGTGCGCGAGGCCGGCGGCTTTGTTTCCGACATGAACGGCGGCGAGGATTTCTTCAAGGGATCGGTCATCGCCTCCAATGACCCGCTCCAGAAGCCCATTGGCGCACTGCTCAAAAAGGCGCACCGACCCGGCGTCTGATCGCCCTTTCCGTGTTTATGGCCGCCTTCACGTTTTCCGCCCTGTTTTCGACGGATTTGGCCCCCATATGCCGTTATTAGGGTGGGGGCCTGTATACTGACGTGCGAGAAATGCCATGCGGCTACCCAGAATACCTGTCTTTCCAGCCATATTCGCAGCCGGATTCACGCTTCTGGGGGTTCTCTACGCCATGCCGCTGCTGCAGGCGGAAACCATCCCGGTCACGCAGCCGCTCGATCTTCCTGATACCCCGGCTCCCGTTTCTGAAGCCCCTCTGCCGCCCGCCCACGCAGCCTTGCTGCGCATTCTGTTCGATGCCAATGACACAAACCTGAACCCGCAGGAGCAGGCGCAGCTCCAGAGCTTCGCAGCGAGCATGAAGGCGCAGAACAAACGTTTCCAGATTGTCGCCTATGGCGGAACGGCGCGGGATATTTCCTCCAACGCCCGCCGCCTCGCGCTCAAGCGCGCGCTCAGGGTCCATGACTATCTGATCACGGCAGGTCTTTCGGACTCCGACATGATCGTGCGCGCGCTGGGTGGTGTGCACGATTCCGGGCCTGAGAACCGGGTGGACATTCTTGATCCCAAATAACGTCAAAAAAACAGATCATCTTTTCCTAAATAGACCTCTGTCGCCGCCAAGAAAATGGTGCTTTTCCAAATCAGGCCCTAGACTGCGCACGGGAAACAGCCGGGGATTGTCTGCATGGCCAGAAGTGATGGAGTCGGAATCGAATTATCGAATCCGCGTGCCTTTATTTTGCGTATGGGGCTCTTTCTCGGGCTGATCGCTTTCGTGCTGATCCTTCTCGGGGCCCACCTCGTCACGGCCTTCATGACCAGTCCCGGCCTCAACACCGTAATCATCTCGGTGCTTGTGATCGGTATTCTCTTCGCCTTCCGGCAGGTTCTGCGGCTTCAACCGGAAATCCGCTGGGTCAACGAGTTCCGCCGGAACGATCCCGGCCTTGCCGTGAGCACGTCTCCCAAGCTGCTTGCGCCCATGGCCGTGATGCTGGGAGAGCGCAAGGGCCGGGTGCGGCTTCACACCGATTCCATGCGCTCGATCCTCGATTCGATCGGCTCCCGGCTGGATGAGGATCGGGAAGTTTCGCGCTACATGATCGGGCTGCTGATCTTTCTGGGTCTGCTCGGCACCTTCTGGGGACTGCTCAGCACGGTGACAGCCGTCAGTTCCACGATCCATGACCTCAATGTCGGGGCGACCGATCCAGGCGCCGTGTTCCAGAACCTCAAATCCGGCCTCGAAGGCCCCCTGCAGGGCATGGGCACCTCGTTTTCCTCCTCGCTGTTCGGCCTTTCAAGCTCGCTTATCCTCGGTTTTCTCGACCTTCAGGCCGGGCAGGCGCAGAACCGCTTCTACAATGACCTCGAGGAATGGCTCTCAACCGTCACCAGCCTCGTCGAGGAAGGCGTCGACAGCGGACAGGCCATCACCAACGGCAAACTGCTGAACGACGCCCTGCGCCGTCTGGAGCGCATTGAGGAGCAGTTGACGCGCGAGGTCGCATCAGGCACGCCAGGATCGCTGCGGGTGCTGGCGGACGAGCTGAACACGCTTGCCACCACGCTGCGCGACGAACATGAACTGATCCGCCGGGTGGCCGACACCCAGAAGGAACTGGCCCCCCGGCTCGAACAACTATCGGGTGAAATCAGCGCAGCCCGCATCGCGGAGGCCCGCAACGCCTCCGACAAGTCGTGAGGCGCTAGATGGCTCGCGGCGGCAGACGCATCAGAGGGCGCACACCCAGCGCCGATTACTGGCCCGGCTTTGTCGACGCCATGTCGAGCCTGCTGCTCGTGCTGATCTTCCTGATCACGATCTTCATGTTGACCCAGTTCATCCTGACCCAGACCGTGACCAGCAAGGACACGGCGCTTGAGGCGCTGAAAGACCAGATCGCCGCGCTGACCAGCCAGCTTTCCATCGGCAAGCGGGAAAACGCCGATCTGCGCGCCACCATCTATTCGCTTCAGGAATCCCTTGCGAGCAGCACCGCGGAGCGCGACCGGCTGAACGGCCTTGTTTCCCAGTCACAGGGAGAGGCAAATCAGGTGCCTGCCCTGCAAACGGAAATCGACAAGCAGAAAAAGATTTCGAGCGACGCGCTCAGTCAGGTGGAACTGCTGAACCAGCAGATTTCAGCCATGCGCCGCCAGCTTGCCGCGCTGGAAGAAGCCCTCAACGCTTCCGAACAGAAGGACAAGGAAAGTCAGGCCCAGATCGTCGATCTCGGCAAGCGGCTCAATGCGGCTCTTGCCCAGAAGGTGCAGGAACTGGCGAAATACCGCTCCGAGTTCTTCGGCCGCCTGCGCGAGATTCTGGGCGACCGGCCCGACATCACCATCGTCGGCGACCGCTTCGTCATCCAGTCCGAAATTTTCTTCGCCTCCGGCTCGGCCGACATCAGCCCCGGCGGCCGCCAGCAACTGGCGCGGATCGCAGAAGCCGTCAGCAAGATCGCCTCGGAAATTCCCAAGGATATTCCCTGGGTGCTGCGCGTAGACGGCCACACCGACGCCCACCCGATCAAGACGGCGCAATATCCCTCCAACTGGTATCTCTCGACCGCCCGCGCCATTGCCGTCGTCAACGACCTGCAAGCCAGGGGGGTGCCCCCGGAACATCTCGTAGCGGCAGGCTTTGGCGAATATCAGCCGCTTGTGCAGGACAACAGCCCCGATGCGGCAAAGA
>JAATFR010000060.1 GCA_015655095.1 Hyphomicrobiales bacterium
GACCAGCGCGCTCGCCTCGCGCAGCGACGCCAGCGTGACCGCGCGGACGTCCTGCCCGTCGATGGTGACGC
Source organism: Hyphomicrobiales bacterium (assembly GCA_015655095.1). Classification (GTDB taxonomy): domain Bacteria; phylum Pseudomonadota; class Alphaproteobacteria; order Parvibaculales; family Parvibaculaceae; genus JAATFR01. The sequence goes on from JAATFR010000060.1 coordinate 72, forward strand.
TGCCCCCGGCGACATCGTAAAAGCGCGGCACGAGATTGAGCATGGTGCTCTTGCCCGCGCCGGACGGGCCTACGAGGGCGACGGTGTGGCCCCTGGGCACCTTGATGGTGACATGGCCCAGCGCCAGCGTGCCGTCGGCATAGCGGAAGCTCACATCGTTGAAGCTGATCGCGCCATCGGTGACCTTGAGTACCTTGCCGTCGGCGGGGGAGACCACATTGGGCATCACGTCGAGAATGGGAAAGAGCCGTCCCGCCGCCGCGATGCCTTCCTGCATCACCGTCTGGGTGTTGGCCACGGCTTTCAGGGGCTGATAGGCGAGCATCATCGCGGAGAGGAAGCCGGTGAGATCGCCGAGCGTGAGGTGGCCGCCCTGCACCTGCAAGCCACCATAATAGATGACGCCCGCAATGCCGAAGCCCGAAAGAGCTTCCGTCATGGGGCTTGCGGCGGCACGGGCGCGGATAGCCCGCATGGCGTGGCTCAGCACCTGATTGATCGTGCTTTTCGCCCGTTCGATCTCGCGCTCCTCCTGGCCATAGGCCTTGACCACGCGGATGCCGCCCAGCGTCTCCGATATGATGGCCGAGAGATCACCCGAGCCTTCAAGGCCCTTTCGGGCCGCGCGCCGGGTCTTGCGGCCGAGCTTGCGCATGAAGAAGGCCGCAACCGGCATGATCGAGGAACCGAGGATGGCCAGTTGCCAATCGGTATAGAACATGGCGACGACCAGCGCGAAAACCGTGAGCAGGTTCTGCGTCAGGTTGACGATGGAGGTGGTTACCGTATCGCGCAGGCGCACGGCATCCATCATGAAGGTCGAGATGAAGCGGCCGGAATGGGTGTTGGTGATCCAGGCGAGATCGGCGCGCACGATCCGGGCGAACAGGCCGACCTGAATGGCCGAGACGATGCGCTGGCCGATGGTCGACATGATGACGTCGGAACCATAGGTGGCGAGCGCCTTGATGAACATGACCAGGATGGCGGCGAGCGGCACCAGCACCAGCATCCGGGGGTCTTGCGCGCCAAACACGCGATCGACCGCCTGCTTGATCAACCATGGCACCGCGCCGGTCGCGGCGGCGACCACCGAGTTGGCGAGCAGGGCGAGGAAGATGAGCAGGGCGAAGGGCTTAAGATAGTCCCGCGCGATCCGCCGCACGGCCTGCCAGGTCGTGATGTCGGTTTCAGGCGGCAGAAGGGTGCCGGTCGATTCCGGCGGCTCTGTAATCGTCTCACTCAACGCTTGTTGATCCTGCTATCGCCCTTGCGGGGTTGTGCGGGCGGACCATAACATGGGCCGATCCACCTCGCCAGCTTGGCGAATTAAGTCTAACCTATTGTTATTGCTTGTCTTTAGTAGGCTGGTGCATTGAGAAGCCAGATCGCTGCATTCAGATAGGCGGTAAAAAGAACCCAGAGCGCATAGGGTATCATCATCATGCCCGCGACCCGGCTGCGCCGCCAGAACTCGGACATGGTGGCGAGAATGGCCAGTTCAAGCATGATGATCCCGATCAGCGCCGCGCCCGGATTGCGGAGCCCGAAGAAGATCAGGCTCCATGAAAAGCCGAGCAGGAGCTGGACGCCATAGGCGACGAGTTCGCGCCGCGCCGCCCTCACGCCGCCTGCAGCGCGGACGGTGCGCCACGCCGCCTCGGCGATCACGGCATAGAGGATGCTCCAGACCAGTGAAATCAACCAGTCCGGCGGAGTCAGCGGCGGCTTCGTCAGCGACGCATACCAGCCTGTGAGGGCCGGGGTCGAGAAGAGGCTGGCAAGCGTACCAACCCCGTAAGTGACGATGAGCAGAACCGCAAAGACGAAAAGGCTCTTCGTCCGGGTCATGCGTGCCCGTGTTCCTGATCGAGGGTCTTGCCCGTCCGGGGATCAAGCATCCGGTGCATATGAACGATGAAATAGCGCATATGGGCGTTGTCCACGGTCTTTTGAGCGGCTGCCTTCCATGCGGCATGGGCTTCGGCGTAGTTGGGGAAGATGCCGACCACCTCAAGCTGGGAGGGGTCGCGGAACTCCACCGAATCGAGATGGGTGAGTTCACCGCCAAATACGAGATGAAGAAGCTGCTTCGTCATGGATACACCTTGCAGAACATGTTCCCCCCGGACCAGTACGAGGGGAGAAAACTCCCACTCAATATGCTTGGGAACCTTAACACTTCCTTGTTGCAGGTGCGAGATGGTTTGCCGTCACGGCAGGCGGATCGCCTCGACCCGGTCCAGCAGGAGGCGATGCAGGGCGGGGTTCGCGGCGATAAGGCTTGGATGGCGCGGCGTGGGCCGGTTATAGATGATCGGCGCACCGGTATGGGTCGTGAGCAGTCCCCCCGCTTCATGGAGAATGAGATCCGCGGCGGCCAGATCCCAGTCGTTCTTGGACGAGAGCGCCAGTGCCGCGTCGGCAATGCCCGCAGCGACCAGAGCGATGCGGTAGGCGACGGAATTGCGCTGAATGAATCTCATTTCAGGCCATGGCCGGGGCCATGAAGGATGACTGAACATTGATTCAGAGGCCGCCATCATGGAGTCTTCGATGTGCGCGGTCCGTGAGGCATGAATGGGATTGCCGTTCAGCAGGGCCCCCCGGTCCGCCACGGCCTCGAAGAATTCATCTGTCGCCGGGTTGAAGAGGGCGCCGATAACCGGGCGTCCCGCCTCGACGATGGCGACCGAGATGGCGAAGTGGGGTTTTCCCTTCATGAAGGCGATAGTGCCGTCGATGGGATCGATCACGAACAGCCGTTGTGCTGTTTGCCGGTCGGCATTATCGGTGGATTCCTCCGAGAGCCAGCCATAATCAGGTCGCGCGCTGGTCAGGCGGTCACGCAGCAACTCGTTGACGGCGAGATCGGCCTCTGTCACCGGGGTGCCGTCGCCAGGCTTCTGCCATTTCTTCAGCGGCGCGCCGAAATAGCGCATGGCAAGCGCCCCGGCTTCCCGGGTCGCGTCTTTCACCAGAGCAAGGTCGAGCGGCGCGCTCTCAGGTACCGGCAACCATCATGCCTTCAATGCGGAGCGTGGGGGCGTCGGTGCCATGGCGGAATGTCAGATCGTCGGCGGGCGTGAGGTGCAGGAACATATCCCTGAGGTTGCCCGCGACCGTGATTTCGCTGACCGGAAAGGCGATCTCGCCATTCTCGATCCAGAATCCCGCCGCCCCCCGGCTGTAGTCGCCGGTGATGCCGTTGATGCCCATGCCGATAAGCTGGGTGATATAGAGCCCCTGTTTGATATCGGCGATCAGGTCCTTCACGCTCACCGTGCCCGCGCCCAGATAAAGATTGGTGGTGGAGGGCGAGGGCGGGCTGCCGGTGCCGCGGGCGGCATTGCCGGTGCTTTTAAGGCCAAGCTGGCGCGCCGTGGTTGAATCAAGCACCCAGCTTCGCAGATAGCCGTCTTCCACGAACAGGCGCGGCGTGGTGGCGAGGCCCTCGCCGTCAAAGGGCTTGGAGCGCAGGCCCCGGGGGCGCAGGGGATCGTCGATCACGTCGAGCCCGGCGGGCAGGATGCGTTCGTCCATCGAACTTTTGAGAAAGCTCGTGCCGCGCGCGATCGCCGCCCCGTTGATGGCGCCTGCCAGATGGCCGATCAACCCGGCTGAAACCCGCGGATCATAGACCACGGGCACGGCCTGCGACTTCATCTTGCGCGGCTTGAGCCGCCGGACGGCGCGTTCAGCGGCGCTGCGGCCAATGTCGGCAGGGGCTTCGAGGTCGGCGAAAAAACGCTTTGAGGAGTAATCATAATCGGTTTCCATCCCGGTGCCTTCGCCCGCGATGACCGAACAGCTGATGGAATGGGAGGTGCCCGCATAGCTGCCGGCGAAGCCGCCGCTGGTGGCAAGGGCGACGCCTGAACGACTCCATCCGGCACTTGCCCCTTCCGAATTGGTGACGCCCGCGACCGCCAGCGCTGCTTCCTCCGCCTCGGCCGCCCGTTCCGCCAGCGCGTCCGTATCGAGGCCGATGGCGCTGTCGGCGAGATCGAGATCCGGCCAGCTTGCGGCGAGATCGGTGGTGGGCGCGAGCCCGCAATAGGGATCTTCGGGCGCGGCTTTCGCCATCGCCACGGCGCGTTCGATCAGCGGCCCGAGCGAGCGTTCCGACAGGTCGGTCGAGGAAACGATGGCCTGACGGTGGCCCACAAGCACGCGAAGGCCTGCGTCGCGGCCTTCCGAGCGCTCCACATCCTCAAGCTTGCCCATGCGCCACGAAGCGCCGACAGAGGTGCCTTCCACCACAATAGCGTCAGCCGCGTCAGCGCCCGCCTTGAGCGCGCGCTCGACAAGCGAGCGCGCCACATCCAGGGTGTCGAGCGGTTGGGCGGGGGTAGAAAGGGGGCTGGTTGTTAGCCTGCCGGACCTGGTCATGCCGTGCATTCTCCTGAGCAGGGGTATTCTCCCCTGTATACAGGTGCGAATGCGGCGGCGGAAGGGCGGATGGTTGCTCGTGAGCCCGTTAGCTGTGTGCAGCGTTGCCGGACTTCCGGCCAAGCCAGAAAACAGGCCATGTCCGCTGCCACCGCCATTTGCCATCCCGGTTTCAATCGGATGTTCCAGCCTGAAAAAATGACGATTGGGATGTTACTGCCGATGGCGCCGCTGGTGAATGGTGTGCCGGATATGGTGGGGCAACTCAATCTGGCGGTCCAGGCCGACCGCCCAAGTTTTGCGGCGCTCTGATATGTGACATTCCGTATTAAAAACTATTATTTTTAAATATTTAATATTTCTTATACAGAATTTAGGGCATGTAAAGGCATGATTAGAAAATCAGCATACGAGATCAGATGTATATAATTTCGCTTTTTTTGGTTTAACTTGCTTTTCCTAATGGCTCGACATTCAAAAAATGTATTGAAAAATAGATAGGGAAAAAAATGGATTCAACAATAAGTTCAGGTTCACCTAATACTGTTGGTGATACTAGTCTTTTTTATGGCGTAGCAATTGTGAAATCTAATTTTTTCAAAAATGGATATTCTTATATTCAACTCGATGTGGTTAACACCGAAAATTTGGCGATGCCTGCCTATATAAGTATTCCTAAATCTATAGCCAATGAGCCGCACATTCAGCGAATATTTGAACCTATAGCTATATTAAGTGGAAATGTTACCCGGTTCGATATTTTTATTCCTATTACAGGAGGTATTTCAATAGTTCAACTGAATTTATATCCTTCTGGAGCAGATCCTCTACGTATTGATGACGACCCTAGATTTTATGTTATTCGTGCTGGCGTGAACTCCCCAAAAGATGGCAGCACACTTATGCTGTTTAAAGAAGATAAAGAGAAAAATGTACGTGTATATACACGTGATCAAATCGATTTTCAAAAACCTTTTGCTGAATATGAATGGTTTGGAACTGTTCTTCCTGACGCCACAGCAAAAATAGAAAACGCTGTAGTGCATCTTACAGAAGAAGTTGATTCAAATTTCATTGATAATGCTACTTTTAAAGTAGAAGGCCTCGTTATACCTAAATATAAAGATCCATATAACAAAAATAAGAAGCATCTTTATTTCTTTACAAACAAAGATGGTTTGGCGAGGCTAAGGGTTGAACCGGGCCTACAACTATCCAGTGCAAGACTTATTTACTGGCCATTCTCCGACAACATATCCGAAGCAGCAAGGTTTGTTGTATACGATAATCACGTTTTTGGAGATGGATTGGAGGTCCCAATACCCCAAGCCAACCCTATATCAATTTCGAAAAAACCTGATGCCGACCGGTTTGAATTCACAATTTCCAACTCAGCGTCGCCAAGGCCCATTAAAGAAGGGGGCAACATATATATTATGGTAAATGAGCAATATAAGAAAACGATACCATCCCAATCGTTGGACAATATAGAGTTCTTTATAGACGGTGTAGGCTTAAACACATCTTCCAGTGACCGTCCTGCATCAAACACTGTTAGCTATATATACATTGATCGCAATTTGGGTGTGGCTTCTTCAAGAAAAAGATCTTTCTTTGTTTTTGACAAAAATGATTTATAGGCATCGATAATAATTTTTGTTTGTGATTTTATCATTTCACAGCCATGCAATTGCCCATCAGGTAAGTTGAATTCAGAAATATACTTGTTGCAGAATCGGCAGCTGCGATCGAAATTTATATTTCGAAGTATAAATTGAAAGTGACAAACTGGGCGGAATACGTTGAGGGCCTTCGGCTGGGAGCTATTGAATGGGGCTTCCTGCAGGGAATTTTGGTCCTTGATGCCAGTTAGTGCGCATGCGGCGGAAGGGCGGATGGTTGTTCGTGAGCTTCTTTAAGTAGGAGCCTGCACCATTAATGGTGCAGGGCGGCTGGTGCAATATTGCAACCGGTCGTGTATCCGTTCCGGCTCGAGAGCCAGAACGGAAGTTGAAGAAGCAGCTTGTCCTGATGACCTTTAGCTGCACGGGGCTGGATGAGCGGAGCCGGTTATCGGCATCTAATCAATTGCCCTTGGTTAGTCTCCACGAATGGACCCGGATCAGCCTTGCGTATAGTCCTGAGCGGGACGTAGATCGAAATTGTCCCAGGCACAGGGAGACTCGTTCACGACAAGATTTACAGGACGGTCCGTCTCGGCTTTTTTCCGGGCTTCAACCGCTTTGGTAAAGGTCTCGCTGGTTTTGGCTGGGTGGTAGGTCTTGCTGGTGGAGTTGTTGAAACCGAAGAGCTTCAGAATTGCCTTGGGAATCGAAAGGGTGCTGGATGCCGCGCGCTTTATGCCTGACGAAATGCCATCCAGAATTTTACCAGGCAAGGATTTTCCCCTGACGCCGGCAGGGCGATAAGCGGGAACATCGCCAGACATGCTGGCTGGAAGCGGCGCCTGAGCCAGTTCATTCGATGGCTTGAGATCATGCAGGACCGTTTCCGGACGGATGAGTCTTTCGTAAGGCAGACCTGTATCATATGCCAGCGTGTGCAGGGGCGGCAAAGGGGCGGCGGGCCTACCTAACGGAACATGAAGAAACGCCGTCGTGGGGCTCAGTGTTTCCATTTCGGAGTTGGAAGTGCTCCAGGCTTTGGATTCAACGCTTTCTTGCGACTCGCTTCTTGAAAGGGAATGAGGGCTGCTACTCGCTCCATCGCTCTCAATTCCTGAGTCGGAGCGTTTGTGCGGAGGGATCTCAGGCGCCTGCTGTGTGATGTAGGGAACAGATGTTCCCTCCCGTGATGCCAGGCTTGTTGTGCGGGGTGGGGGCGAGGGCCGGATGGTTGTCCCCGGCAGTATCTGGTCTCTTGCGCGGGGAGAGCGTTGGGGGGGCGACGAGCCGCTTTTGAAGCCTGATGATCCGATGCCGGAAGTGCTGTGTGTATTAGAGGCCGGTGTTAATGGTTTACTCATAAGAACGGGTTCAGAATAAATGGGTATCATAGGTAATGATCCTTATTTCTGTTTGAAGAAATGAGGAGAAAGTGCTTCTGTAATACTAATAAATAGTAAAAATCAGCTCATGAGGCGTGTTTCTTATTTGTTTAAACCCTCGTTCTGATTGTGCGGTTTTTTTATATTTTCTGCTTTCTGGAGATTAAACTGTATTGCTATTAGAAATACGTATTTTTCTTCGAGGTATACTCACGTCAGGGCATACCACAGGCAGGCGATGGCGGCGACAAGCTGGCTTGCCCATGTGAGCAGGGTGCCGGTCAGGCGAGGCGGCGTCGATTGGGCGGCGTTGCGGCTCAGCCCCCAGGCGTGCAGCAGGCGGCCAAGGGTGAGAGCAAGCCCGACCACATGCAGGAGGAGCACGGGGGCCGCCAGCAGGTGCAGCGCCACAAGGCCGATCAGGCCGATAGGCGTGTATTCCACATTGGTCACATGCGCCCGGTTGGCGTTGTAGAGCCCATCATCGTCCCCGGTGCCGGTCATCAGATTGGTGCGGACCCGGTTCTGGCTGACGCGGAAGGCCAGATAAAGATTGATCAGCAGATTGAGGCCGACATAGACCCCGACAATTTCAAGCGAATAATCGAGCATGAGTTGTTTCTTTCATTATCAGTATTTGCGAGTTTCTGTTGTAAAAGCCATTTTTATTACTTCCAGATCGGCGCGCCTGTGCCGGGCAGGCCCAGCGATGACCATTTGCGCGTAACATCGTCAATGACATTCTGGTCCATGCGGATCTTCTCGCCCCATTCGCGCGTGGTTTCCGGCGGCCATTTATTGGTCGCGTCGAGCCCCATCTTGCCGCCAAGGCCGGATTGGGGAGAAGCGAAATCGAGATAGTCGATGGGCGTGCTCTCGATCATGGTCACATCGCGCACCGGGTCCATGCGGGTGGAAATCGCCCACATCACATC
>JAATFR010000139.1 GCA_015655095.1 Hyphomicrobiales bacterium
TCAGGGAGGGCTTGGAACAGATGTCACGCCTGGTACAGTTCAATAACCCCTTCCTCCTCGGCTTCGAGGAGATGGAACGGCTCATCGACCGGGTCGCCAAGGGCTCAGAAGGCTATCCCCCTTACAATGTGGAGCGGGTAGCCGCCACCTCCGGCGCTTTTCTGCGCATCACGCTGGCGGTCGCCGGTTTTCCCCGCTCATCCCTCACGGTAACGCTGGAAGGCAACCAGCTTGTCGTCCGGGGACGCCAGCAGGAAGACGAAAGCCCGCGCGCCTTCCTCCATCGCGGCATCGCGGCCCGCGCCTTCGAACGCGCCTTCGTTCTGGCCGAAGGAATCAGGATCGGCGAGGCAAAGCTCGTCAACGGCCTCTTGTCCATCGACCTCATTATCCCCGAACCAGCGCACACCGCGCGCCAGATAAATATTATTGAGGAACCGGAGTGATCCTCTGGAAGTAAAGCAGATAGACAATATGTATTGTCAGGGGTTGCCTCTATGGGACCCCGGAAGGAGTTGCAAATGGACAGAAATGAACACGAGATGAACGAAAGCGCTGCCACGATCTGGAGCGCGGTCGATCTCAAGCACCTCACGCCGGAAGCCTTCGCCGCCATGGGTGGGCCGAAACTGGTATATATCCGCGATATTCTTGCCGGTGATCTCGCCCGCGAAATGGGGTCCGAAATCAACCTGCCGGCCGATCAGCGCCTCTATGCCGTGCATGCCGCCAATGGCGAGCGTATGGCCGTCGTCGATAACCGGGACGTTGCTTTCGCTGGCGCCCGTCAGCACGATCTGGAGCCAGTCAGCACCCACTGATCTAAGGCTGACCTCTGAAATGACAAAAGCCCCGCCGGGAACGGCGGGGCTTTCCGTATTCTGCACAGATGCGGATCAGGCGGCGTCGCTGGCCGAAGGTTCCGTCATGATCGCATAGAGCGCGGCCTTGTCATGGGTGGCGCGGAGCTTTTCCACGATCGACTTGTTGCGCAGGATGCGCGAGACCCGGGCCAGCGCCTTGAGGTGATCCGCCCCGGCGTTTTTGGGCGCAAGCAGCAGAAAGATCAGGTCCACCGGCTCCTCGTCGATGGATTCGAAATCGATCGGCGTGTCGAGCCTTGCAAAAATCCCGTAGAGGCGGGTCAGTTCGTCGAGCTTGCCATGGGGAATGGCGATACCCTGACCGACACCGGTCGAGCCCAGCCGCTCACGCTCCAGCAGTCGCTCGAAAATCTCACGCTCGGAAATGCCGGTCAGCTCTGCCGCCTTGACGGCAAGCTCCTGCAACGCCTGCTTCTTGCACGTGACCTTGAGGCTGGTGATGACGGCATCGGGCGATAAAAGTTCTTGAAGGTCCATCGCCTGGATCCTGTTTTTTGGTTGGGCCTCCGACGCAGGCCGGGAACCGGCGATAGCGGCGGAAGCATTGTTCAGGGAGGCCTTAGACTGATCCACGTTCGGTTCCCGCTTCAATCCAGCCGATATGTCCGTCTGGGCGCTTGTGAACAAAATTGATCCGGCCCGAAGCCTGGTTCCTGAAAATAACGAAAGGGGCATCAGTGATGTCCATCTGCATCACGGCGTCCCCGACGCTCAAACTGGGAATGGATGTCGTCTCTTCGGCAATGATAACCGGCTGAGCATCCATCTGTTCCCCTTCAGCATCATCTTCGCCCGCGGAGATGACAAAAGTGGGTACAGTTTCCGTCGGTAGCGAGGACTTTCCATGATTGTTGTGATTCTTGAGGCGGCGCTTGTATCGGCGCAACCGCGATTCCAGCCGGTCCAGAGCAGCTTCGAAGCTGGCGTATATATCCGGTGACCGGCCTTCTACCTTGAGCATCAGCCCTGAACTCAAATGCAGCACACAATTGGCATAGTGTTCATAGCCATCCTTGCCAAAAACGACCGTCGCCTCGATCGGCCTGTCGTAATACTTGGAAACGCTACCGGTCAGCTTCTCGGTGACATGCGTGCGAAGAGCATCGCCGACATCAAGCTGGTGACCACTCACCTGTACGTGCATTTGGGACCTTTCCCAGCCACGCCTTGCCAAGCGCTCAAAAGAGCCTGACAGGCTCGAACGGGCTGTATTGAAGCGCGCCCCACCGAGAACCGACCGGATGAAACCTGCCGGGTCAAAGCGGAGCGGACACTAGTGATACGGCTACAACGTGTCAACCAAGCCACCATCCACCCTGTTTTAACTTTGTTTTTCAACAAGTTACCTGTTGTGGGCGTATTTTCCCGACACACCGGGCCCATCATATCCGCTTAGCTAGGCATAGACCCGCTTTTCCCGCCTGCGCTGGACGGAAGAGGGTATGTGAAGGGCCTCGCGGTATTTTGCGACCGTCCGGCGGGCAATGTCGATGCCTGACTTGCGCAGGATGTCGACAATATTGTCGTCAGAGAGAACGCCCTGGGGCTCCTCGCGTTCGATCAATTCGCGGATACGGTGGCGTACAGCCTCCGCGGAGTGGGCATCGGCGCCGCCCGTCGCGGCAATCGACGAGGTGAAAAAATATTTGAGTTCGAACACGCCGCGGGGTGTCGCCACGAACTTGTTCGAGGTGACGCGACTGACCGTTGATTCGTGCATCGAAATGGCTTCCGCGATCGTGCGCAGATTAAGCGGCTTGAGGTGTTCGACGCCATGGGTGAAGAACGCCTCCTGCTGGCGGACAATCTCGCCGGACACCTTGATGATGGTGCGCGCGCGCTGATCCAGCGACTTCACCAGCCAGTTGGCGTTGGTCAAACATTCAGACAGGTAGGATTTAAGCTTCGCGTCTCCAGAACCCCGGCTGATCCTTGCATGATAGCTCTGGTTGACGAGCACGCGTGGCAGCGTTTCCGTGTTGAGTTCGACGACCCAGGCGCCATCGGGCGCGCGCCTTACGAAGACATCAGGCACCACAGGGGCAGCCGGTTCGCCGCCAAACGCGATACCGGGTTTAGGGTGACAGGCGCGAATGTCGCTCAGCATGTCGGCGACATCCTCACGGGTCGCCCCGGTCACCTTCGCCAGGGCCTCATAGTCGCGCTTGCCCAGCAGGTCGAGACGGTCAAGGCAGGCCGACATCATGGGGTCGAGACGGTTGCGCTGGGCAAGCTGGAGCGCAAGGCATTCGCGCAGGTTGCGCGCGCCGATGCCCGTCGGGTCGAAGGTCTGGATGAGCTTCAGTACCCACTCGGCTTCCTCGGGCGGGATGCCGAGATTTTCCGCGGCATCCGCCAGATCGCCCGAGAAATAGCCCGCCTCGTCAATCAGGTCGATGAGGTAAGCGCCGATGATGCGGGTCCGCTGGTCGCTGGCGGCAAGCTGGAGCTGACCGCGCAGATGATCGAAAAGGGTGGGCGTGGCGGCGACATAGTCCTCGGCCTGGGGCCCGATCCCTTCCCCGCTGCCTGAGCCCGTGGCCCAGAACAATTCCCCTTCGCCGGGCGAGGCTTCCTGATCATTGGCCCTGTCGCTCGAACGGTCGCTCATCAGGTCGCTGGCAAGGTCGGGCGTCCGGTCGGCGCGGGACTCGTCGGCATAGACATTGTCGAAATCGGTGTCGAGCTCGCCACCCGGCTCAGGCATGGGGCCATTATCGTCAAGGGTCAGCAATTGCAGGGAGGCAGGCTCATCAGGCGCGCTATCGGCGGCATCAATGCCGTTCACCGGCGCAACAGGCGCCGTTTCCTCGACCGCTTCCAGCAACGGGTTGCGCTCAAGCTCCTCCTCGACATAGCGCGAGAGTTCGAGATTGGAAAGTTGCAGCAGCTTGATCGCCTGCTGGAGCTGAGGCGTCATGACCAGCATCTGGCCCTGGCGCAGCTCCAGCCTTGGTCCTAGAGCCATGATTTAGATGCCCACCCCACGTCGCGCACGCCTACAGACTAAACCTGTCTCCGAGATAGAGCCGCCTCACCTCATCATCATCGACAATGTCGGCGGGGACGCCCTCCATCAGCACTGCCCCGTCGTGGATGATGATCGCCCGGTCTATCAACTCAAGTGTCTCACGCACATTGTGATCCGTGATCAGAACACCGATGCCCCGATGTTTCAGGTGTCCGACCAGATCGCGGATTTCGCCAATGGCGATCGGATCAATACCCGCGAAGGGCTCGTCTAGCAGCATGAAAGAAGGTTGAGTCGCGAGCGCACGGGCGATTTCTACCCTGCGCCGCTCGCCACCCGACAGCGCGACCGAAGGGGTCCGACGCAGATGGGTGATGGAGAATTCCGCCAGCAATTCATCCAGCCGGTGCTCGCGCCGGTCGCGGTCAGCCTCGACCACCTCCAGCACGGCGCGGATATTTTCCTCCACGGAGAGTCCGCGAAAGATCGAGGCTTCCTGCGGCAGGTAGCCGATGCCCATCCGCGCACGGCGATACATGGGCAGGCCCGTGATGTCCTGGCCGCCCAGCTCGATGGTGCCGTAGTCAGGCGCGACAAGGCCCGTGATCATGTAGAAAAGCGTGGTCTTGCCCGCGCCGTTCGGACCCAGCAGGCCGACCGCCTCGCCGCGCTCCAGCCGGAAGCTGACCTCCCGGACAACAGGGCGGCGCTTGAAGGACTTGCCGACCTTCTTCACCTCAAGGCCGGTGCTTCCTTCAACAGATTTTGACTGCGGCCTTCCGGCTTCAATCGCCAATCCCGGAGCGCCGGGGCGCCTGATCTGGACTATTTCTTCCATAAAACTCTCAAAGTCGCGACAAGGCCCCAGATTGGCACCTAACTTGCTTGATAAATTGGCCCGGGCCAAGCGGTAAGTGAGCTTGCGCGCCTAAATGCCGCTTTTGCGCGGTCGATAGCGACGTTTTTCCATTAATTTTCAGCACGGATGCCTGTCGGCCCCCCGCGATGATTATTTTTTCGGCGGCGGCAGAAACAGGCCCTCGACCCGTCCCGGCTTTGTGGCGTCGCCACCCGCACCATAGATCATGCTCTTGTTGGTCTCGAGATTAACGACCAGCTTGGCCCCCCTGATGACATTCTGCCCCTGCCGCAGCAGCACCGTATCACCCATGGTGATGATCTTGGTGGGAGCATCGTAATGGGCCCACTGGCCATCGGCCGCCTGATCGTTCGAGGTGACGACGTGGACCTTGCCCGTGGCGTCGATCGTGGAAATCTGGCCGCCGCCGGTCACCGGGGAGTTCTTGTCGTCATTGGCAGGCTTGGCCGCGTCATTCTTCACCATGGTGATCTTGAGCCTGTCGGAGGTCATCCGCATATCGCCCTGCACCACAACCACATTACCCACAAAAGTCGCAATATTGTCGTTCTGGCTCACATCCAGCGTATTCGAGGTGATATGGATCGGTTCATCCGAGCGGGTGATCCCCGCCGTCGGGTCCTTGGCCAATGGCTGCCCCCCCGCGGGATCGGCGGCAAGCGCGCTCGCCCCCGAGAGCAAAAAGGCGGCAAGGGACATAGCGGGAAGGGCGTTGCTGAACCGCATGGATTCACTTCTCTTTTCTGGCCTGTGGCGCGGGGAAGACCGTAACCTTCACATCGCCCACAAAATGGATCATATCGCTGTTCTGGTCAGCCGCCATGCTGTTGGCGGCCAGAGTACCCGAGGGGCCATGACCATGCACAGGCTCGCTTGATCGAAGCGTGCCCTGCTTGAAATCAATATCGGCCGAGGTGCCGTGAAATTCATAGCCCCAGCTTGTATAGACATCAAACTTCTGGGAAAGCGTGAGCATGTGCGTGTCTGTGTCGAGCACGCCCGCGGGCGAGCTTGCCGAGACCCAGTTGCCCTTGTCGTCGAGCTTGAGGTCCGCCTGAAGCTTGTCCAGCGCCATGACGCCGGGCTTGTCGTTGGATTGCAGCGCTTTTTCGGCGGTCACCACATAAGGCCGCCCGGACGTATCAACACCGGTCACCTTGGGGTTCGCCATCTGGATATCCTGGCTCTGGGGAGCAGCGTTGCCCGTCTGGTTGATCTTGCGCGCCTCGCGGTCGAACATGCCCGAATAAACCACCACGATCACAAGCACGGCACCCGCAATGACCGGCAGCATGTATTTCATGGCCGAGACGAAACGGCTGTAGAGCGCGGGACGATAGAGATCGGGCCGCGGGGCAAAGCCTTCCGGGATCGAGTTTCTGCCTGCGTCTCGCTTGTTCAGATCGGTCATGCCATTCACCGGTTCGGGTCCGGTCGATCCGGCTCTCCAGGGCATAGGCAGCTTAGAGCATGATCCGCGAAGTTGCAGGTTTTTTGGAAAGAACGGGCGCGCAAGCGCCACGCCCGGGCATCTTTTCGTCTCAAAATCCGCCCTCCCGGCCTGTCGCCCCCCTGATCGGCTAATGGGCGAAAATATCCTCATCCGCCCAACCCGCAAGGTCGAGCGAGGCCCGGACGGGCAAAAAGGCGAAGCAGGCGCCGGCAAGTTCGGCGCGCCCCTCGCGCGCCAGCATCTCGTCAAGCCGCGCCTTGAGCTGATGGAGGTAAAGCACATCGGACGCGGCATAGGCGAGCTGGGCATCGCTGAGCATGGCCGCGCCCCAGTCCGAGCTTTGCTGCTGCTTGGACATGTCCACGTTCAGCACCTCCTTGCAGAGGTCCTTGAGGCCATGGCGGTCGGTATAGGTGCGCACCAGTTTGGAAGCGATTTTGGTGCAATAGACCGGCGCGGGCACGATGCCGAGATAGCGCTGCATCATGGCGACGTCGAAGCGGGCGAAGTGGAAGATCTTGAGCACCTTGGGATCGCTCAGCAAAGCCTTGAGGTTCGGGCAGTCATAGATGGGCCGGTTGAGCTGAACCACATGGGCCGTGCCGTCGCCCGCCGAAAGCTGGACCACGCAAAGCTGGTCGCGGAAGGGATCGAGGCCCATCGTCTCGGTGTCGATGGCGACCGACGCCCCGAAGCTCAGGCCCGCGGGCAGATCGCCCTTGTGCAAGGTGACACTCATGCAATCGTCCCCGTGAATGCGTTCAACAAACGCAAAATCCCCGCCCCTCGCCGGAGCGTCGCCAAACATGCTGGGGGTGGGGGCATTTCGCAATGAAATTATGGTGCCCAGAAGAGGACTCGAACCTCCACGCCCTTTCGGGCACTAGCACCTGAAGCTAGCGCGTCTACCAATTCCGCCATCTGGGCCGATGGAGGCAGACACTTAAGGGGCGGCCCCGCCCTTGTCAACAAGGCTGATGGTCCGCCTGCCGGGAAAGTGAGGAAGAGCTCC
Source organism: Hyphomicrobiales bacterium (assembly GCA_015655095.1). Classification (GTDB taxonomy): domain Bacteria; phylum Pseudomonadota; class Alphaproteobacteria; order Parvibaculales; family Parvibaculaceae; genus JAATFR01. Next base: position 7,201 of record JAATFR010000139.1, read on the forward strand.
TCCGCGACCTCGGAGCACTGGACTTGGCGGGCGAACGGGCCGACATTTCCCCCGATAACCCTTTGCCCGTTAGCCGATGTTTCACGAGGAGGCCGCCATCATGACCAGCAGGGAAGCCGTGCCCGGCGCTGTGACTGACGTCTTGATCGTTGGTGGCGGGCTTGCCGGGCTGCCGCTGGCGCTGGCTCTGGCCAAAGGCGGCCTTGAGGTGACCGTGATCGACGCGATTGCTCCGGCGACGAGCGCCGACCCCGGCTTTGACGGCCGGACCTCCGCCATCGCCTTTTCCTCCTGCCGGATGCTGGATGAGCTGGGCGTGATGGCCCATCTGAAAGGCCAGACCCAGCCGATCAACGACATTCTGGTCAGCGACGGCCGGGTGCGCAGCGGGGCATCGCCGCTTTTCCTGCATTTCGACCATCGCGAGATCGGCGACGAGCCGCTGGGCCAGATGATCGAGAACCGCTTTCTGCGCATCGCGCTGCAGAAATCCGTCGATGCCGAACCCGCCATCACCCAGATCGCGCCTGCGAGCGTGCGCAAGGCCGAATTTTCCAATGCGGCCGGGACCGTGACGCTCAGCGACGGACGCCGCCTTTCGGCCCGCCTCATCATCGCCGCCGATGGCCGTGGCTCCCCCATGCGCAAGCAGATGGGCATCCGCACCATCGGCTGGGACTATGGCCAGTCCGGCATCGTCACCACCGTGGAGCATGAATTGCCCCATGAGGGCGTGGCGCAGGAATATTTCCTGCCCGACGGCCCCTTTGCCATGCTGCCCATGACCGGCAACCGCTGCTCGCTGGTCTGGACCGAAAAAACCGCCGCCGCAAAAGCCATGGTGGCGCTCCCCGACGAGGATTTCGCCCATGAGATGCGCGCGCGCTTCGGCACCCACCTCGGGGCCTGCCGCCCGGTCGGCCCGCGCTGGAGCTATCCGCTTTCGATGCATCTCGCCCGCGGCTATGTGAAGCCCCGCTTCGCGCTGCTGGGCGACGCCGCCCACGGCATTCATCCGATCGCGGGGCAGGGCCTCAATCTGGGCTGGCGCGATGTCGCCGCCATGGCGGAGGTGATCGTTGATGCGGCCCGCCTTGGCCTCGACATCGGCGCGCTCGACATTCTGGAGCGCTATGAGCGCTGGCGGCGTTTCGACAATACCGTGCTCGCCATGACCATGGACGGCCTCAACCGGCTGTTCTCCAACGACATCGCGCCGGTGCGCCTTGCCCGCGATCTCGGCCTTGGCATCGTCAACCGGATCGGACCGGCGCGTCGCCTGTTCATGCGTCATGCGGGCGGCAGCATCGGCGAGCTGCCGCGGTTGCTGCGCGGCGAGGCTCTGTAGGCCCGGAGATGCTGCGGCGGATTCAGTCCCGGCTCATGCCGAGTTCAGCCAGATGCGCCAGATAGGCGGCCCATTTCTCGTCATGGGTCTCGCCCAGCTCGTAAAGATAATCCCAGGTGAAAAGCCCGCTGTCATGGCCATCGCCGAACAGCAGTCTGACGGCATAATTGCCGACAGGCTCAAGCCGCTCGATGGTGACATCGCGTTTGCCGGGGATTGTTTTTTTCTGGCTCGCGCCATGCCCCTGCACCTCCGCGCTGGGGCTTTCCACGCGCAGATACTCGGCAGGAAGGGAAAAGGCCGCGCCATCGTCAAACGTCACGTCGAGCGCGCGGGCGGCTTTCCTCAACTTCAGCTCGACCGGCCAGGGCCGCTGATCGGGGGACGACGGCACCGGCCTATTCGCCATCGGCGAGTTCGCGGGCCTCGTCAGGCAGCATGATCGGGATGCCGTCGCGAATCGGATAGGCGAGGCGCGCCTTGTCGGAAATCAGCTCCTGCGCCGCGCTGTCATAGCGAAGCGCCGTCTTCGTCAGGGGGCAGACAAGTATTTCCAGCAGCTTGCGGTCCACCTCCGGCACCCGGGCCGTGGATTTCGTTGTGCCATTAGTGCCCGTCGCTTCATTCGTCATCTGATTGTCCGATCTCTTACTGAACCGTTGAGGAGGAAGGCGAGGTCTGGGCAAGCGCCACCTCGGTGATCGCGATCAGCATCTGATTGCGGTCTTCGAGCGTTCTCGCCTCCAGCAACGCCTGTTTTTCCTTGAGTCCGAAGGGGCTGACCATGCTCAGCGAATTGACCAGCGCTTCATTGCTTGAGGAATGGATGGCGCGCCAGTCGACCTGAAGGTTGTTGACCTTGAGATATTCCGTGAGAATTTCAAGCAACCGCGCGCGCTCGACGTCATCCTGGCCGAAACCGGGGACAAGATCATCGACATAGGCAGACCAGTCGACCTCGCATTGCCGGTAGGGCGTGGCAACGGAGAGTTCCTCCACGACCCGGAACCGGCTGATGCCGCTCAGGGTGATGAAAAGCCGCCCGTCGCCGGTTTCCGTGAATGACGTGACGCGCCCGGCGCCGCCCACGGAAACGAGGGGCGGGGCCAAAGCCAGATCGCCGCTTGCAAGCGCAGCCGCATCATCGGCAGGCTGGATCATGCCGATGATGCGCCGTCCGGCCAGCACATCGTCCACCATGTCGAGATAGCGGGGCTCAAAGATATTGAGTGGCAACTGAGTGCGCGGCAGCAGCAGAACGCCGGCGAGCGGGAACACGGGGATGACCGGCGGCAGGTCCGCAATCGTACGATATTGGTCGCCTGTACCCATGCGGCTTTTCCTCAACTGAACAGGATGGAGGAAAGGCGGCGCCGGCCGGTGAGCGTCACCTCATCCTTGGGGCCATAGGCGTCGAAAAATTCGACAAGCTGCTTGCGCGCGGCCTGATCGTTCCAGTTCCGGTCAATCGCGACGCTGGCAAGGAGGGCCTCAACCGCTGCTTCCTTGTCGCCGCGCGCATTGAGCGCCAGCGCCAGATTGAAGCGCGCCTCATGATCCTTGGGGTCCTTCTCGATGCGGGCGGTGAATTCTTCCAGATCGCCCAGATCGGCGGATTTCTCCGCAAGCGCCAGTTGCGCCTCGACCGCCGTGATGCCCGGATCATTGCGCCCGTCGGGTCGCACGAGGCCCAGCGTCTGACGGGCCCGGTCGATATCGCCGCCCAGCAGATAGCAGCGCGCCAGCCCGGCCACCGCGCCCGGATGCCCGGGCTCCTCCTGCACGGCTTGCGCAAACAGTTGAGCCGCCTCGCCCAGCGCGCCCTCCTCCAGCGCTACGTCGCCTGCCTCGATCAGCTCCTCGGCAGGCGAAGGCCCAAGCCCGCCCGTCAGGCGCTCGACAAAGGCCCGGACCTGGCTTTCCGGCAAGGCTCCCATGAAACCATCGACCGGCTGCCCGTTCTTGAAGGCGAAAACCGCCGGAATCGACTGGACGCGAAGCTGGGAGGCGACCTCGGGATAATCATCGATATTCATCTTGGCGAGCCGGACCGCGCCGCGAGCGGCTGTGACCACGCGTTCAAGCACCGGCGTCAACTGCTTGCAGGGCCCGCACCAGGGGGCCCAGAAATCGACGATGACCGGCACCTGCATCGAGGCGTCCAGCACGTCCTGCGCGAAGCTCTGGGTGGTCACGTCCCGGATCAGGCCGCTTGTGTCCACTTCCGCCACGCTCTTGTGACCACCACCGATGATCGTATCCATTTTTTGCCTTGCCTCACCGCTTTCGCCGCCGCGCCGCCCTTCAGGGGCGCGGGCAGGCACCAAAATCAAAATCCGGTCCAGAGCAAATCCTGCCCGCGCCCATGTTTCTTGCCTTGCTGCACCATATATAAACCAGCAGGCAGCAATAGTTAGCCACGAAGGCCGAAATAATAGCCGGGTCCTGCCCCTTCACCGGGGAAGACGGCGTGAAGCCCCTCGCGCCCGGTCCCATCAACATCATCCCCCGGCCCTCGTGTTTCAGGCCCCCAATAGTCCCGGCCGGACGGCTTCCGCCCAAAAATGAAACCGGCCCCTTGCAAACCACCCGGCCTTGGGCCATAAACCGCTCCGCAAAGACCACGAGGGCCTCAGGCCTTCGTGACATGGATGCGGGCGTAGCTCAGGGGTAGAGCACAACCTTGCCAAGGTTGGGGTCGAGGGTTCGAATCCCTTCGCCCGCTCCAGA
>JAATFR010000373.1 GCA_015655095.1 Hyphomicrobiales bacterium
AACGGGCGAGAATATGCCGACTGGGGCATCCATGATTTCCTCGAAATCAAGGGCATCGTCGGCTACGGCGCCTGACGCAAAAGCTTCTGTCCGGGTTTGCCCGGGCAGAAGCGGCCTCTAGGGCAAGGCGCACATCCGCAGGCGGCGTCATGATGACGCCATTGCCGTCTGTAATCCGGCCCTGTATAGCCTGTCCTTACGCAACAGGAGGGTTCCCATGAGCAACGGTACGCGCACCATTCTGATCGGGGCTTTCGTGATCGTCGTGGCAACCATCGCTTCGTTTTTCATCAGGCCGACGCTCCATATTCCCCCCGCCGGGGAACCGGCTGCTTCGACGGACGCAGGCGCGAACAACTAATCCTTCACGCGCCGGTCACCAGAATGGCCCGGAAGTCGTTCACATTGGTGAGGGTCGGGCCGGTGATGATCTGGTCGCCCAGCGCGCCAAAAAAGCCATGCGCATCATTGCCGTCGAGACTTGTTTCCGGCGAAAGTCCCCGAGCGCGGGCCCGCGTCAACGTATCGGGCGTGAGGATTGCGCCTGCGATCTCTTTGCTGCCATCCACGCCGTCTGTATCGCCTGCGAGGGCATAAATATTTTTATGTCCGCCAAGCGCAATGCCGAGCGAAAGCAGAAACTCGGCATTGCGCCCGCCTTTTCCATCGCCGCGAACCGTCACTGTGGTTTCGCCGCCTGAAAGCAGCACGCAGGGTGCGGCGAAGGGCTGATTTCTGTTCGCTATTTGCAGAGTGATGGCGGCGAGCGTTTTTCCGACGTCGCGGGCCTCGCCTTCGATCCTATCGCTTAGAATATGAACCGGAAGGCCCGCCCTTGCCGCCAACTGCGCCGCGGCTTCAAGCGCCATTTGCGGGGTGGCGACAAGATGGACTTCGTTTCCCGACAGACGCGGATCGCCGGGCTTGACCGTTTCACCGCGGCCGCTTGTCAGGATATCAAGCGCATGGGCGGGGATTTGTATAGTGTAGCGGTTCAGAATACCAAGCGCATCGGTGCAGCTTGTGGGATCGGCGATGGTCGGGCCGGAGGCGATATCCAGCGGATCGTCGCCGGGAATGTCGGAAATGAGCAGGCTCACCACCTTTGCCGGGTGGCAGGCGGCGGCCAGCCGGCCGCCCTTGATAGCCGAGAGGTGACGGCGCACGCAGTTCATTTCCGAAATGCTGGCGCCGGACGCCAGCAGCGCGCGGTTCAGGGTTTGCTTGTCTTCCAGCGTCAGGCCCGGCTGAGGCAGCGGCAGCAGGGCGGAGCCACCTCCTGATATGAGGCAGAGAACCAGATCGTCCGCTGAAAGATGACTGACCAGCGCGAGCATGCGCGTGGCGGCGGCAAGTCCCGCGGCATCGGGCACAGGATGGGCGGCTTCGACAATGTCGATATGCGAACAGGGGACGCTATACCCATAGCGCGTTACCACCAGCCCGCTGAGCGGTCCGTGCCAATGATCCTCAAGCGTGCGCGCCATGGCGGCGGACGCCTTGCCTGCGCCTAGGACGATGAGGCGTCCCTTCGGCGGGGGCGGGAGACAGGGCGGCAGGCACAGCGCGGACTGGGCGGCGGCGATCGCACCGTCGAACATGGTGCGGAGCAGCGTGCGCGCGGTTGTTTCATCCATGCGAGACTGTTTCACCCTTCAGTAGCTGTCCGTTACGAGATTGCTTGGCCTGCCTGCAACGAAGTTCTCGATGTTATTAATGAGTTGATCGGCGAGCGTCTGCTGCGCTTCATCGCTTGCCCAGGCGACATGAGGCGTCACGATGACATTGCTTCGCTTTGCCATACGCATCAAGGCGCCCTCGGCGGGAGGCGGTTCGGGCAGGGTGACGTCGAGACCAGCGCCCGAGACGAGCCCCTGATCAAGCGCAATCTCAAGGTCAGCCTCGATGACGATGCCGCCGCGCGCCGTGTTGATAAGGAGGGGGTGGCGGCGCATCTGGCGGAATTCCGCCATGCCGATCATGCCGGTCGATTCTGGCGTCAGCGGGCAGTGCAGCGTCAGCACATCGCAGGTTTCAAGCACTTCGTCCCA
>JAATFR010000303.1 GCA_015655095.1 Hyphomicrobiales bacterium
TGAACGTCACGCCGAAGCGGGAGCCATCTCCGAGGAGACGACGAAACTGGGGGAGATCCTGCGGTGTCGAGATGATGAGAATGTCGCGAATGCCGGCAAGCATGAGCACAGACAATGGGTAGTAGACCATCGGCTTGTCATAGACAGGCAGCAATTGTTTTGAGATTGCCAATGTTGCCGGATGCAGCCTTGTGCCTGATCCTCCGGCGAGCAGAATACCTTTCATGCGGCAGACCCCAGCCGCGAGCCGTCATAGCTATTCGCCCGTATCTTCTGCCACCACGAGGTATTATTGAGATACCATTTCACGGTTTGCTGCAACCCGGTTTCGAAATCATGTTTCGCGCGCCAGCCAAGGGCCTGCTCTGCCCGGGAAGGGTCTACTTCATATCGAAAATCATGACCGGGCCGGTCACTCACAAAACGGATGAGATGTTCTCTCGGGCCAGCCGGATCAGGAAGAAGCTTGTCGAGAATGGCACAGATGTTTCTCACCACATCGATATTGCTGCGTGGCTGGCGGGCGCTGATGGCATAGGTATGGCCCGGTATGCCTGCTTCGATGATGCGGACGAGGGCTTCGGCATGGTCCTCTACATAAATCCAGTCACGCTGATTTGATCCGTCGCCATATACCGGTATCGGCTGGCCGGACAAGGCATTAAGCGTCACCAGCGGGATCAGCTTGTCGGGGAATTGCCAGGGGCCATAATTGTTGGTGGTGTTGCTGACGATCACAGGCAGGCCGTAAGTATGATGCCAGGCCCTGACCAGATGGTCGGATGCTGCCTTGCTGGCAGAGTAGGGACTCCGGGGATCATAGGCTGTGTCTTCAGTAAATGCGGGATCTCCGGGCTTAAGGGCACCAAAAACTTCATCTGTCGAAATATGATGAAAACGGAAAGATTCCCTTTTGTCGTCCGGCAGCTTTCTCCAATAGCCAAGCGCGCACTGCAGAAGCGTATAGGTGCCGACAATATTGGTCTGAATAAAGGTCTCCGGACCATCGATTGAACGATCAACATGACTTTCTGCTGCAAGATGCATCACGCGATCAGGCTGGAATGTATCGAAGGCATTCTGCATCGCGGTGCGATCAGCGATATCGTCGGCGACATGGACATAACGCGAAAAGCTTCCTGCATCCTCAAGTGCGTCCTGCGAGGCGGCATATGTCAGCTTGTCAACATTGAGGATCGAATGATCGGTGTGCCGCATCAGATGCCGCACAACGGCAGACCCGATAAAACCACAGCCACCTGTCAGGAGTATCCGCATCTGTCCCCGTCTCACCTTCAAACCTACGGTATATGCTTAACCTTTATCTTTTGGCAACATCGCTATTGCTCAGTTTTGGTCCAGTGCAGCTTCCTCGCATATGGTGTCGACAAGGTCTTTCATTTCAGACAGGAAATCGCCTGATGGCTTTGACGGGAGAAGGGATTGAGCGGCTTCTCTGTCTGTCGCATGCGTGAAGAAAAGCCGCATGACATGCTCGACGCCTTCCTCGCGGATATTACGCAAATCATCCGCATAATAAGCGCCCCGTGAGAAGGGGCTGGTGATCACTTCATAGGAGGGAAAATAAAAGACATCCGGGAGCCGGACGAGTTCTTCGGCTGCCACACGCAACACCGCCTTGGAATAGGCCGTCGAGACGAGCACGTGTCGGTCTTCCGCCGTAGCGGCCAGGGGAACCGGCGATACTGTCAGGATGATACGCAGCTTTGGATTGATGGTGCGAAGCTCATTGATGGCGGTGGTCATGTCGGCAACCACTTCTGCCATGGAAAGATTGATGAATTTGTGTCTTCTGGCATCGAAAGAGCCGGCGATGGTGCCCGGGCAGACGGGATAGGCAGCGCCATCTTCGGCGGAAACCCAGCATTCCGTCAGACCAAGCGTGAATATGAAATAATCCGCCTCTTCGAAGGCGCGGCGTACAGCCTGAAAATGCTGCTGCCTGTCAATCTCATATTCCTGGCGGCTGGCAAAACCGCCGGGCTGTATGGCGGGACGAAAGGGATCAAAGAAACGTCCGTCATCCTCCCATATGTCATCCATCGGTGAAAAACGCCCATAGGCGCGCCGGACCAGTTGGAGGAGCTGCCGGGATGTATAGACATTTCCATACCGTGCCGAGAAAAGGCCGTAGTTGAATGCTTCCGCTGTTTCCTGGGGCAGAACAGGATGAGCTGGCTCGGTCACCAGAAATGAAAATCCATGATCGCGTAAATGGCGCGCGATATGCTGGGCAAAACAGCTTCCCGCGGTCACGATCCTGTCCTCCTGGCTGATCCGGAAGGGGAGTGAGACGACCGGGTCCACGGCTGCGGGGGCAACATCAGCCACAGCCCGCCGCCAGCGCCGGTAATCGGGGGCATTCATATAGGGGTGTGTCATGCCATCCGCCTCATTTGCTCAAGCACCAAAGCGCCATAAGCCGGGTTTGCATGGGTTGGGTCAGAATAATAGGCCGGCAAAAGAAAACCTTCCGCATCGATAGATTCAGAGGGGCGCGGGATGAATGTGATATTATTCTGCTGGCAAAACGCCCGCATGATCTGACTGTGCAGCAGCCAGAGCTTATAACGGAAATATTTGGGCGCAATTTCTTTTCCCCGCCCCTCAAGGCGTTCCCACGGTACGTCAGGGAGCATGCGCTCTGCGTCAGGATAGGGGGGAGGCGGTTCGCAATAAAAAACCGGGCCTCGGGCAGCTGTACGAATCAGCTTCATTTGTTCGAAAAATTCCGGATCAACACCTACCAGCGCAGCCCGCACGGCGTTGAGTGGCAATACCCGGGCGTTTTCCATGAGAGGCAGATCCGGCGCTTCAGGTAGAACGAAATCGAAGGGATCGGGGTGAAGGAGCAATCCGAGAACGGCAAAGGCGCTTCCTCCGACAAAAAGGAATATATGGCCATGGAGCTCATCCTCCAGCTCGGGGTTCAGACGCTTCGTGCCATTGGTTGTCACCAGCGGACTGGCTGAAAACCAGAAATTGATGAAAACCACATCCATCTTCTGGTTTTCGGCGGCTAGCGATACGCATACGAGGTGGCTGTGCCCCACGCATACCATTCGCCTTTCCCGCTCTGCCCACGGTTTGATGAGACGGCTGATCCATTGCCGGCAAGTCACGCGATGCTCCCCATATTGCTTATCCCGGCGCTTGAGGGTGCCGTTTGGCTTTCAGGCTGGTTCACAAGCCGCCTCATTTGCGCCAGTACCAACGCGCCATAGGCTTCGTTCACATGCATGCTGTCGAGGTAGAATGCCGGCAAGAGGAAGCCGTTCTCATCCACGGATTCTGGTGGATGGTCAACGAACGATATCCCCAGTTTCCGGCAACTCTCCCGCACGATCTGGGTGTGCAGACGCCAAAGTTTGTAACGGAAAGGAGCCGGCGAGATCTTGCGCTGCATATCGCTGAAGAACATCCATGGAATATCCGCGAGAAGGCGGGTTGCGTCTGCATAGGGAGGAGGGGCCTCAATATGAAAGACGGGTCCGCTCGCGGTGTCGCGAACCAGCCTGATCAGGTCCAGGTATTCCTGGGTGATGGCAAGGAGAGATGCGCGGACTGCCTCGAGGGGCAGGATTTCAGCATCCTCATTGAGTGGCAGATGGGGGCATTCTGGCAGCACGAAATCGAATGGCAGGGGGTGGCGGGCAAGCCCCATGATCATGTGGGTGGCGCCGCCAACCATCGAGAAAACAGGTCCCCGGCCAAGCACATGGGCTATCGAGGAATTAAAGCGGGTTGCACCGTCGTCGCGAATAATGGCATTGGGTGAGGTCCAGAAATTGACACAGGTGATTTCTATATTTTGCCGTGTAGCCGCCGCCTCTACCGAATGGGCGTGGCTGTGTCCAATACAGACGATTTTTGCGGAACGAGGGGGCATGGATTCATCTCTGAAATAGCTTGCTTTCACCAAAGCTTTCTTTTTAACACTTGGAGGTAAGTTCTCAGCGATTTTTCAACTACGCATCCGCTTGGTTAGGCGAGGGCGATCCGCCAGCCAGCCTAATTTATAAAGGAATTTATTCAATTCACCGAATGTGGTACTGAGATTTTAGCAGGGAATTCCAGTTTTTTAAGAAACGTCGGGGGTGCTACACCCCACTAATCCGGATTGTCAGAGCAAGAAATGTCGATAGGTGGTGATGGGACGAATGTCACAGGAAGCGGAATTGATATGCCCGGTTCAGGGCCGGGAAATCAGTATGCCGGCATAGAGTGCAAGGTACTGATTGCTGTTCCGTTCTACAAAAATGAGCATCTGGTTTCCCGTCTTGTAGATTCACTTGTGCGTTCAGCAGAGGACATCCTTGCGATTGGTGGAGAGGTTCTTTTCTTCAATGATTCGCCTGACTATGGTCCGCTTGGGGCGGCGCTTGAAGAAAGCAGCGCTCTTGCGTCGGCTCATTTTCCTTGCCGCCTGATTAAGAACTCCCGGAATTTGGGTTTCGTTCAAACCATGAATCTCGCCATGGGCGAGGCGATTGAGCGGCATTGCGATATTATCCTTCTGAATTCCGATACCTGCATTTTCCCCGGCACCCTGGCGGAAATGGTGCGAGTGGCGACCCTCGATCCGATGACAGGTTTCGTCAATCCGCGCTCCAATAATGCGACGATTGCGAGCTTTCCCCATCAGGCAAAGTTCAGGACCATGGACCCGGAGCTGGGGTTCGCGGCCTATCATGCCCTTGCCCGTCATTTGCCGGATGTCAGCTATGTGCCGACAGCGATCGGCTTTTGCCTGCTTGTTCGCTATGCCATCATCGCCGAATTCGGCGTGTTCGATGAGATATATGGCGCTGGCTACAATGAGGAAAATGATCTGATCATGCGGGCGAACCGATGCGGGTATCGCGCGGTTTTGGCGAATAAAGCCTATGTCTGGCACGAAGGGGAACAGTCGTTCGCCTCAAGCGGCACGCCCAAAGCTGTGCGGGAAGAGAAGAACAGAGCCATCCTGCTGGCGCGCTATCCGGAATACAAGACGCTTACAGAGGATTATCATACTTCTCCGTCCTATATGACGGAATATCTTCTGGGCGCTTTGCTCCCTGACGATAATGGCCGGCTTGATGTGGCGTTCGACTTTTCAAGTTTCGAGCCCTATCACAACGGCACCTTCAAGGCGGGGGAGCAGCTTCTCAGGGCGGCGGCGTCAGCCTGGGCCGGGACTTTTAACCTTTATGTGCTATGCATGAAAAGCACATATGAGTTCCATGATTATGCGTCTTGCGGGGTTGAATGGCGCGACCCGACGGATCCCCGAAAATATGCCGCTATCTTCCGGGTTGGGCAGCCTTATGAATGGGGTGCGCTGGAACGCATATACAAGCGAGCTGCGATCACAGGGATCTACATGCTGGATACGATTTCGATCGATTGTGGCCCGCTTTTTTCGCCACGCGTATTCAATATCTGGCAATTCGCGCTTGAAAATTCCGACTTTATCGCATCCTTGAGCGATATTACTGCGAACCAGATAAGGCGGCGGTTCCGGCTGGGGGGGAATCTGGTTGAATCAACGATCATGCTCTCGCTTGATATTCGGGATTATGCGTTTGAGGAAACAGCGCATGCACCCGATGATGATGCCTGCCGGGCAGTTGATTCAGATTGTATTCTGGTCATCGGCAATCATTTTCCGCATAAATATGTTGTAGCAACGGCCAATCAACTAGGTGAAGCCTATCCTGACCGGCAGATCGTCGCCTTTGGCGTGGCGGCATCACGAATATCAGGGGCAAGAGGGGAATCAGATGGTGGCCGCTATGCTCCCGCTGAATTATCGGGGGCTAAAAATATCCTCGGCATTCATGCGGGAGAGCTTTCAGACAGTAGTGTGGCCAACCTTTATGAGAAAGCAGCCGCCATTGTCTTTCCGAGCCACTATGAGGGGTTCGGTATTCCGTTGATGAATGCTCTCGCCATGCGCAGACCCATTTTTATCAGGCGTTTGCCTGCATTTGAGGAAATCTGGCAGCGCCTGGGGCGCAATCCTAATTTCCATTTCTATGATACTACGCAAGATCTGGCCAGATTTCTGGCGCTTCCGCCTGTCTGGATCGAATTTGAGAGTCTTTTCGGCAATGATGGTTCTATGCGTGTTGCCAGAGAAATATTCGAGGGTCTGCAAAAGGCGCTTTCCTGTGTCAACTATCAGAGAATTTTGAAGCGTCTGGAGGCTATCGAACCCGGGGATAGTGTTGTGATGGAGCATATAGTGCCCCGGCAACCAAAGCAGCTGGCGGCCCATGTTGCAGGAGGCTATGCCGAGCGCTTCTTCATGAAGCTCTTGTCCATTCCGCTGGTTTACGGCGTGCTTCTGTTTGCCTATCGAAAAATGCGCCCGCTATACCGCCAGCTTGTAGGGCGAGGGTGAAGCTCCAAGGGCTGCATTTTCAATGTGGTGGGGAATTCTTTAAAGAATTGTCTGGTGTTGGCCTTCTTTTTATAGGCCTGCCTTATGTCGGCGGGAATATGGTCTATGCTGGGAAGAAACGGTCGTTCTGGCAGCTCATATGGTGTGATGAGGGGAAGATCGGTCCCGGTTTTGGTGAAGATCTTCTCTAGATCGCTGTTGTAGAGTTCCCCGAGCTGACGATCCTGATCAGGAGTCAGATATTGCGCGGACATGCAGCCACCTGGACTTTCCGCGATGCATTCGGCGAGAAGCTGGTTGAGTTGTTCGGCGGCTGTCGCCTCCTCTTCATTCCAGGCTTCGCCGTTTGCAGGCCGCATCATGGCCCTTTGCATTTCCGTCATCATCCAGCAGGGCGCTTGATTTCTGCGGACTGTGGCCTCCGTTTTGGCAAGATCAGTCGGAAGCCGCAAGGCCTTGAGGCAGTCAGGGATGAGCCCGCCTCCCGAAAGAGATCGGGAATCAAGCGAACGCACGCATATATTGCTCCAGCCGAAATGGTCACCCCAGCCGCTCAGTGAAGGCCACGCCGAAATGCGATCCGCCATCCATTGGGCATAGCTGTCGAAGTCGCGGGCATTGGCGCCTCTTTTGACTTCTTCTGGATAGGCTGACCATAGCCACTCGCGGTAATCCCTGATGTAAGCAATGATGGTGACGCCGAAGGCCAGCAGGGCCGTGGCCAGGTCGCGGGTATAATCATCCGGCCAGCCAAACATGAATTCATTGGAGATAAGAAGCGCCTGACCGGGGTTTTGCCGTTGAAAGTCGGCGATCTCATGGGGGAGGCCCAGTCCAGGCACGCCGGGACAGAAATCCTTCATATGTCCAAACAAGGCATACTGGATGCCATGGCCCAAGAGCCGGTCCCGATATTTCAGGAAAAAATCCTGAAGCGTGGTCGGGCCCGCCTTGTTGCGGCCGATGTGAAGATAGATCATTTTACCATGGCAGGGAGGGGGCATCTGATTTGAAGTAGCGGCAATAATTTGAAGTAGCGGCAATAATATGCTCCACAATTTTTAAAGAAAATGAACCGATATTGGTCCGCTGGGGCAGGGTATGAGCCGCTTGGCTGGCTGATAATCAGGCCGGAGGGCCCTTTCGGAAAAATTGAGGCGAATGGAAATTCTTCGATAGACTTCGCAGTCTTCTGCCGGTCTCCGGTCTCTCACAACGGATGCGCACAGTTCCATATGGTTGAATTTATTGAAGGTTACATTGATGGCCGTGATGGCACCCGGCTCTATGGCTGGGCATGGCATCCTGAAACACCCGAAAAACTGGCGATTGTTGAACTTGTTGCCGGAGACAGGGTTATTGCCGCGACGGTGGCGGACCGGCTGCGCAAGGACCTGATCCCGCATGGCAAACGTGAGGGATATTGCGGCTTTGAATTTCTGATTGCCGATCATATTCCTGTCGGCGTACCTCTTCTTGTCAGGGTTCATACCAGTGAGGGAACCCAGAATCTGGGTGGCGATCCTGTGACGCTTGAGAAATCGCCGGATATTGAAAAGGCCGTGCCAGTCTCAAATGTCATATACCGGGAAAGGCCTGCCCCCGCTCCAGAGAGGCCCGTGTCGTTTACTCCTCCTTGCGGCCTGGGCGCAGCATCGGGGATAGCGGGGCACCTGGACTGTTTCGGTCCCGACATGGTGAGCGGCTGGGCATGGTGGCCCGATGACGTGAACAAAACCGTCTCGCTCTCGTTTTATGCGGACGATCATTTGGTCTCTACGATCATGGTCGACAAATGGCGCAGGGATCTGGCCGAGTTGCGCCAGGGCGATGGCCGATGTGGTTTTGATTTCCCCGTTCCGGACGCGCTGCGGGATGGACAACTACACAAGATCGATATTCGGCTTGCAGGGACCCGCCTTTCCGTACTGCCCCGACTGCTTGATGTGCAGATGGAAGTGAAGGCCTCTTCAGGACCGGGGGTAACTGAAGATACCCGGCAGGTGGCATCAGTCTCAAAATCATCTTCTGTCACGTTTTCCGTGATTGTAAATTTCTACAATATGAAGCGCGAAGCTGAGAGGACGCTCACGTCCCTGTCGCGCGCTTACCAGCGCGATGTGAAAGACCTCAACTATGAGGTTCTCTGCATCGATAATGGCTCGAACCCGCCATTGGACAAGGCGTGGGTTGAAAGCTTCGGCCCCGAGTTTCGGTTGATCCGCCCATCACCACTTTTGCCTTCGCCTTGCAATGCCATCAATCAGGCGGCCAACGAAGCCAAAGGCGAATATCTTGCCATCATGATCGATGGCGCTCATGTCATTACGCCCGGCGTTTTCCGGGAAACACTGGACGCCATCAAGGCCCGGCCGGGGGCGGTTGTTGCCTTGCGACACTGGTTTATCGGCGGTGATCAGCGCTGGCTTTCTGTTGTCGAGTATACACGGGAAATGGAGGATAAACTCTTCTCCAGGATTGACTGGCCGTCGGATGGATATGAGCTTTTCCGTATCGGCACCACGGTAACAGAAAGCCCCAATTTCTGGTTCGATGGCATGAGCGAAAGCAACTGCTTGTTCATGCCTGCAACGCTGTACCAGCAATTGGGCGGCATGGATGAAGGTTTCAGTATACCAGGCGGAGGTTTCTGTAATCTTGACCTTTTCGTCAGGGCAAATGCCGCGTCCGGGCAATCAGTCGTTTGTCTGATCGGGGAGGCGAGCTTCCATCAGTTTCATGGGGGCACCACGACGAATGTTTCCGATGAGGAAAAGGAAACCCGCGTGC
Organism: Hyphomicrobiales bacterium; assembly: GCA_015655095.1. Classification (GTDB taxonomy): domain Bacteria; phylum Pseudomonadota; class Alphaproteobacteria; order Parvibaculales; family Parvibaculaceae; genus JAATFR01. Next base: position 9,200 of record JAATFR010000303.1, read on the forward strand.
GCTCCTATGCGAATACCTATCAGGAATTGCGCGGTAAGGCGTTCAACGCTGTATCGCCGCCCTCTATCCACCTGCAAGGGCGCATCAGATCAAATGCGATGGCGACGTCACGTCAGCGGCCGTTGTTTACAGCTGAGCTGGGGGTGACGGAGCGAATCCGGCCGGGCAGGCTTCATCAGCATTTCGATACGGGCGCCCAGGCCTTTGTTCAAAGCGTCTATGCCGAATGCGGACTTTATGACGGTACGACGTGGAAAGGCCGGAAGATTCGCTTGGCGCCAGCAGACCTTATCAATATCCAGAGCATCCTGCACAGGGTGCGCCCTGCTTCGATCATCACGACCACTCGCGATGAGGGATTGCTCCATTATCTTGATTCCATTCTTGGGGCGCTTGGCCTTGAGGCGGTTCGCATCATTCTTGTCAGCGAGAATCCGCCGCCTGCAGATCTGCCCGTGAGGGTTCAGCCCGTTGTGGGGAATCCTTATGCTGAGGCGACGCTGAAAGCGGTCGACCGGCTGGTTGGGGCTGATGAAGACATCGTTGTTCTGTTCGCGCCCCGTGATGATGATTATCTGCCGGTCAGGCCCATATCCATTTATTCAAGATATGTCACCCAAGGCTCTTATTTCGTCTTTCTCGGCACGGTGTTTGGCCAACCCTGGCTCGGCTATTCCCGCTACTGGTTTGCGACGGCGCTGCGGGCTTTTCTGGAAGAAGATAATTCTTTCCGAGTGGATAAGACATTGGACCAGCACCTCGTTTCGCTGTGCGCTCTTGGCTATTTGCAAAGGGTGGGGGGGCAGGATGGTCTGAGCGAACATGATCCGCTGCTTGATTATTTTGAACCGGCCGAGGAAGTGCGATGAACCGTTTCTGGAACAGATTTATAAAGCCGATCATTGAAACGGTACGTCCAGCCCAGATGCTTGAAATCGGCGCTGACCGTGGCTGGAACACGCAATATCTGCTGGCTTATTGCAGGGAAACAGGTACGCATCTCACTATTATCGACCCGGCCCCTGATCCGGAACTAAAGGGAAGGTTGAATGGTTATGAGCAAGAATATACGCATTTCCCCTTGAAAAGCATTGACGGGATACCTGCCATCACACCACCTGATCTGGCGCTGATCGACGGTGATCATAACTGGTTCACGGTCTTTTCTGAGCTGACGCTGCTTTTTGCGCGTGCGGCATCTACGTCGAATGCACTGCCGGTCATTCTGTTTCATGACGTTGCCTGGCCCTATGGCCGACGCGATATGTATTATAATCCGGATAATCTTAATGCCGAGAACCGCCATCCCTATGCCTATCGCGGCATGGTCCCGGACAGTTCCGATCTTGTTGATCATGGCATGAATGGTTCATTCGCCAATGCCCTCTATGAGGGTGGACCCCAGAATGGCGTTCTGACCGCTATTGAGGATTTCATCGCCAGTATCAGCACGGGCGTTAAGTTCTACACCCTGCCATTTTTCAACGGTTTTGGCATTCTGGTGCCCGACCAGCGCATGACGCCAGATCTTCAGATGTTGATCGATGGCTTCTTTTCGGCGGGTTCCCTGCTTCAGTCATGCAGAGATCTGGAGAGGGATTCCCTTTATCTGCGGATCGAGCTGGCGCGAACGCAGATGCAGTTGAAACGGCGGACCGAAGCGCTGAAACGGGCTCGTGTCCTTCTTGGGCAATAGGATCTTCCTGAACTTGGCTAGATCAGACGAATATGGGTTCCTGGTCCATCGGGTAGGTCGAGGGTGCGAAGAACCATGATTCTATCGCAAGGCGCTCCTTCGTCATGCCGGGACGGATGCCAGTCCGGTGCAGGAACAACTGATCGAAAAAGATCGCATCCCCGGGATGGAATTCAGGTGCTGTGACCGTTCTGCCTTCAGCAATGATGTCAGCCATTCCTTGGCCGACAGCCCATGAAAACAGGGAGCCATGGGTTCCTGTTTCTACGATATGGGGTATGCGCCAGGGCATCATGTCCAGTCCCGGTGCGTCTATGCCGCAGTGCGACAGTGACAGCCACATATTGACCGTTCTGATGTGCTCACCGAGAAAGGCGCCATCCTGATGCCATTCCGTTCCAGTTGTGATCGGTACGCGTCGCAAGGTTGATTTGCCAATGGATAGCGCCGGGCGCTCTCCCAGATATTCGCCGATCATGTCGGGAATTTTCTTCTGTGTGAGAAGCTCAAGAAATTGAAACAGCATACGAGGTGAATCAACCGTCCAGACGCCACCCCCTGTTTCCACGAAAGGGCGTCCACCGTTCTGCACAGATTGCTCAGGGAGAGGAAACGGCCCATACCAAGGAAGCGTTTCTGAAATGGGCGCGCCGTCATTTGCTCTGGCGCAGGCATCCATCGCCTGATTGATCCCGTTGGCAAGGAGCGTGGACTCCTGTTGCGAAAATAGTCCCCTCACGATCAGGCAGCCGTGATGAAGAATGGCGCCACCCATCACTGTTGAGCTGAGCGCTTGGGCCGGAATATCAGCCACGGCCTCAAGTCCGGGAAAGGGATCATCCATGGCGGGGGGCCAGTCCGGCCTTCCCTGTGAGCGATTCTGCTCGAAAAAAGCCTCTCGCCGCCACTGGGCCAGGCGCCATTCGAGTTCCGCATTGGGCTGACGCCGGTTTTCCTCAGTGCCGAGCTCAATCGCCTCGATGAACCGTCCGTTTTGTGCGAGCGCTTCCGCCGTCTCGAATGGACTTGCCGAGGGCCTGTGCCGCCCGAACCCGGCACTGAAGGCTGAACGGAGACGCTGTAGGTCTGTCATGGAAGTATTTCCCTTTCTGCTCCCTTGCAGCTCTCTGGCGGAGCATGGCGCGAGGGATAGGGCTGGATTAAAAACCGTTGCTCCCCTGCAGGCAAGTGCGGCGGAAGGATGCTGGAAGAAAAGAGGATGGACGGTTGAACAAACAAGCCTTCCGCCCGTCGGGTCTTTAGGCTATTCCAGTAGCCACCACAGCAACGGGATACTGGCCAATGAACCGCTTCTGGACTGAAGTTATCGAACCGCTGGCGCGTGCGGCACAGCCCAAAATCATGGTCGAGGTCGGTTCGGATTACGGTGTGGGAACGGAGAAATTGCTGGGGCTTTGCAAAAGTACCGGCGCTCTTCTGCATGTTGTCGATCCCGTCCCCAAGTATGATGCGGATGAATGGAGCGCCCGCTGGGGCGATTCGCTCGTTTTTCATCGAGAGCTGAGTCTTGATGCACTGCCCGTCATTGGGGCGATGGATTTTGTCCTGCTCGATGGCGATCATAATTGGTATACGGTCCGTCATGAGCTTGAAGTCATTTATGGGCAGACGGTGGCGGCTGGTCATCCCTTTCCGCTCATTCTGCTGCACGATGTCGGCTGGCCTTATGGACGCCGCGATCTCTACTATGATCCCGACACCATCCCGGAGGAATTCCAGCAGCCCCATGCGGCGATAGGCATTCTGCCTGATCATTCCGATCTGGTGCCAAACAGGGGCATGAACGGGCACCATTTCAATGCCTTGTCCGAAGGAACACCCCGAAACGGTGTGCGAACCGGCATTGAGGATTTCATCAACGATCATGATGACGACTTCACCTTCCGGGTGCTGCCTGTCTTTTTCGGGCTAGGAATTTTGTACAGGACAGCGGATTTGAAGGATGGCCCCGTTCAGCTGGTCCTTGATGCTCTGTCGCTCTCTCCCGGTCTGGAGGAGCTGCTGCGCCGGGTGGAACGGGAGCGGGTCGATCTGACCGTGGCCCATCACGAGCGGCTGGCAAACTATGAAGTCTCGCAGGCGCGGGTTGCCTCCGTGGAACGTTTTATCCAGAACAATCAGGTCGCTCTTGGTGAGCTTGGCAACAAACTTCACCAAACCAGAAACGAGCTTGATCAAACCAGAGTGGAACTGGCCGATACCCGTGGACGACTGAGCGCCTGGGAATCGAAGATCAGTGTGCGTGCGGCGGTAAAGCTGGAGCGCCTTGTAACGACCCGAGCGCCACATCTTGCTTCTTTCATCAAGAAGGTGGCGCGGCGCGTCCGGCAGAGGGTCAACCATATGCGCTCTGCCGGTGTCCGTTAGAGCAGGTTCTGCTGACGGATATTATCCGCCGATCGCCCGAAGGATCGGTCGGATATATCGGCCAAGTGCGGGACTGATGGCGGAAAGGGTCCGCAGGCCCAGCAGGATCAGGGGCATGGTGCCGCCGCCACCCCTGCTGCCCTCTTTGCCGTCTCCGTCCGGGGTTGCCCCGAGAAGGCCGGACACGCCCCGGCTAAGTGAGCTGAACTGTCTTCCCAGATCGTCGAACGCTTTCTCGGCCTGAAGCAGATTCAGACGGACACGCAGGCGGGCGCGTTCGATTTCCTGTCCGGCGAGCTGCATCTCCAGCTCATAGGCCCGGCTCGGCTTCTTGCTGGCAAAGAGAATTGCGATCCCCGCCACGATGGCAAGCGCCACAGCCGTAATGAGGGCTGCCAATGGCGATCCCAACTGCCCGGCAAGCGCGAAATAACCGCTTGCCGTCAGCATGATAACGGCCAGGCCGGCAATAAAGGATGCCGCGATGATCAGGGACAGTCTGGCGCAGACGCGCCGGGCCTTAAGCTCGACGCGGGCAAGCTCGACTTCGGCAAGCTTGATGAGATCAGGTGTCGGATCGATCATCGCGGTGTCCCTATTTGGCAATAAAACGACCGATGACGAAGCCGATGCCCAATGCGATCAGGGCGCTCGGGATCGGATTATCTCCAATGCGGCCCTTCAGATCGTCCCATTCATCCTCAACCTTGTCACGGATTGTATCGACCGCATCGCTGTCGAAGGCATCCTTGACGGCGGAAATCTTGTCTTCAAGCGCACTCTTCAGGTTCTCGATTTCGGCCTTGAGCGCCTCAATCTCATCCAGACCCTGATCTTCGAGGCCGGTTTTCTTGGCAGTCATGTCAATCTCCACTGTCGGGCGGGATATAGAAGATAGCTTAGACAAAAACGCGTGAAAAACGAAAGGGTTGCACCTGTAGTCACAGATAAGGGGAAAAAAGCTGCAGGGTGGAATCCCGCAGGCGAACCAGGAATGGCCGGGAGGCCATATCTGCGAGCGTGATTTCACGGGCGCTATCGATCTTGGCCTCTATGATCTGGTCCAGCGTTCGGGCAAAGCTTGCGCCATAGCACTCCAGATCGAATTCGAAGTTGAGGCGCAGGCTTCGCGTATCCCAATTGGACGAACCGATCAGTGCCCAGTAGCCGTCAACGGTCATGAGCTTGGAGTGCTCGAATGGCCCAGGCACCTTCCAGACATGGCAGCCCGCCTGGAGGAGAGAGCCGAGGTCGGCCTGGCCGGCCCAGGCGACATAGGGCAGGTTGTTCTCCTCCGGCAGCACGATATCGACCCGGATACCACGCATGGCGGCAAGAGAAAGCGCCGTCTTTAATGTGCTGTCGGGTACGAAATAGGGGGTAACAATCCTGATATGGCTGCTGGCCTCGGCCAGAGCCCCCATCAGCGTCCAGCGTATAGGGTTGAGTCTGAGGTCGGGTCCTGAGGTAATGCCGCGGGCAATGACGCTTTGTTCCTTGTCGAAATGAAGCGGGATGTCAGGAAACCATATTTCGCCAGCAAGCTCTTCATCGGTGGTGAAGGTCCATTCATGAGCGAAATTGAGCATGAGCTGTGTTACCAGCGGCCCCTCGACCGAAAAATGGTAGTCACGGATAGGGTGGCGCGGATTGTCCTCCACAAAATTTCCCTCGGCGATATTCATGCCACCAGTAAAACCATGTTGACCATCCACTACCATAATTTTCTGGTGGCAGCGCATGTTGAGATAGGGCATCTGCCAGGGCGTGAACGAATGGAGAAAACGGGCATAGGGAATACCCGCCTTCTTCAGTTGCCGCGCCATTGAGGGGAAGGAATACCAGGCGCCTACGCCATCAAGCAGGATACGAATCTCAACGCCGCGTTCCTGGGCGCGCTTCAGGGCATCGACAAATATGAGCCCCGCCTTGTCGTAATTGAAGATATAAGACGACAGGGCAATGGAATGCTCAGCTTTTTCAATGGCGGCGATCATGGCTGGATAGGTCTGATCGCCATTCTTCAATACACAAATGAAATTTCCTGGCATCAGGCCTGAAGGAAAAATCTTCTGGCCAAGCTCGGCGAGCCGGACAAGCTGCTGGGTCTCCTCCTTTGGGGCTATCAGCGCGTTGGCCAGATTGGCAGGGGGTAAGGGCCGGATGCCGGTTGCATAGGCGCCGCTGCGCAGCTCGCGGGCGCGCCGTTCAATCCGGTTGATGCCGAGAAGCCAGTATGTCAGCCAGCCGACGAACGGCACCAGTACGATGACGGCGACCCAGCCTGAGGCCGAGCGCGGATCGTCCTTGCTGAGAATGGCATGAATGGCGGCGGCAGCCATGCCAGCGAACTGGGCAATGAAAAGGGTGGTGGTCCCCAGATTATTTAAAAACAATTCCATAACCATAGCTTAGTGGGCGATCAGTGAAACTGAAAATGATTTTGCGGCTCGTTCCAGATCAGAAGGAAAGGCTGAGACCTACATAAAAAGCGCGGTCCGCACCGGGGAAATAGCGCTGCTGACCAAAGGCGTAGTCGGCGCGGTCGGCATAGCGGGTATTGAACAGATTGAGAACCCGCCCGAAAACGGAAACCGTCTCGGTCAGAGCATAGTCGATCCGGAAATTGAAGATATCATAACCCGGATAGCTGACCTCATTGGTGGGGTCCATCCAGTATTGACCCATGTGCTGCCACTCAAGTTCGGCGCGCGCACGTTCATCGAGAAATTCATAGCCAAGCCGGAAATTGGCGATGGTGCGGGGCGCGGTATCGACATCATTGCCCTTGACGATGGCCTCCGTCGAGTTGGATGTGCTGGAAACGGCGCTGTTGAAGTCATAGACATGGCGCGCCCATGTGGCTGAACCCGCCAGATCGAAACCCCAGATCAGGGGCGTCGCGAATTCACCTTCAAGACCCATATGGTTCGTTTTGCCGTCGGATACATTGAAGCCGTCGGCATCGCGAAAATAAAAATGGGACTTGTGCATATAATAGGCCGATAGCGAATAGGTGAGTTCATCAATCGCGCCACGCGCGCCAACCTCGATGCTGTCGAGCGTTTCCGATTTGGCGCTGTCCGCGGTCTGTTTCGATTGCAGCCGATAGAGATCGGTCGTCTGCGGAGCCCGAGCCGCGCGGGCAAGATTGATGAAGCCGATGAGCTCCGGCGCAAAGACATGCACGAGACCCAGCTTGGGCGTCAGATTGTTGTAATTATTGATCTGGTTGGGGATGCGTTTGAACAGGCCCTGGGTGCCGTTGGTTGTGTTGTTGCGATAATCATAGCGGGTGTATTCGTAACGCAGACCCGCGGTGAGCTGTGTGCGAGGACCGAGTATATAGACGAACTGGGCGTAAGGGGCGATCACCGTTGCGCCGACGGTGTAATCATAGTGGAGGCCGCTGGTATATTGGCCCTGCGTCGGTGCTGTCTGGATTTCCTTGACGAAGCCTTCCGTCTGCTCGACATCGAGGCCGAGAATAAGCTGGTCCCCACCCTGTGTGAGCCAGTAATAGCGGTTCAATGCACCTATGCTCTTGTGGCCGCTTTTCTCGATCGGCGACTGGGGCTGAAACTGCATGGTGAAGTTCATGGCATTGTCGCGCACATAGGGCGTGATGGTCAGCCAGTGGCGCGCATCGAAATTATGCTGGTAGCGGACGGCGAAGCGAAACGCCCATGCCTTGCGGTAGGCCCCGGGTGAAGGATTCGATTTATAAAGGTTCGGGTCCTTATAGGCATTGGGCCCTATGACATAGCCTGCTGTGTCCTGATCAAGATTGATCGCGGAAGTCAGCCAGCTCAGGCTATCTCCTTTGGCATTGCTGTAATCGTAGCGTATCTGGCCTTTTTCCTGCTTGTAGCCTGAGTCGTCGCGAAAGCCGCCAGCATCCCGATTGAGGACAAGGGCGGCGCGCACGCCGTGGCTGGAGAGCCCTTCGCCTCTGAACGTATTGCTCGTGGTGGCGTAGGCGTTGCGTGTGCCGTGGGGCCCCAGATAGGCGGTTATCCCCGTTTCAGGATCAAGAGAGGGGGGCGCGGACAGGAAATTGATCAGTCCATGCTCGGCATTGGAGCCATAAAGGGCGCTGGCGGGGCCGCGCACGACCTCGGTGCCGCCGGATACCTCGTCGATGACGTCAAAGAGAGCGTTGACATTAGCAAAGCCCGCCGCTCGCATGGGTACCCCGTCCTCAAGATAAAGAAAGGAACCAGCGCCTGCGCCGCCGCTCAGAACAGGTGAGCGTATGGCGACGAGGCTTTCAAGGCCGCTGCCCTGCTGGATATTGACGCCCGCGAGGCGGTTCAGAACCTCGTTGGGCAGTTTGGGTTTTACGAAACCGATTTCATCGGGTGTGATGACGGAAATATTGCCTGGATGTAGGGTCTCCGGCATCCCTTCGCCGGAGGACGTCACCACCAGCGGGCCAAGCTGCTCGGGAGCGGGCGTCGTCGTGTCCGGCGCGGCAGCCCACATGGGCGTGGCGGTCATCAGCGTGCAGGCCATGATCACAGCCCCGCCTCTCCATCGGTTCACCATGATCCGTCCCCTCGGCCATCGATCTGGACTCCTGGTTAACACGCGACCTCTGTCTTTCTCATATGTTCGTCGTTTGTGGATTTAGTTGACATAATATCGTGTCAATCAGCCACGGGGGGTTGCTGTCGCGCTGCATGTGGTCCTAGGGTCCGCACATGATACTTCTTCGATCCAGACTTGGTTCCATTGCGCTATCGGCTTTCCTGATCGGAATCACGACGGCGGGTGTCGTCTATTCCCCGACGCTTTACCGCATGTTCTGCAACGCCACGGGGTCGAACGGCACAGTTCGCCGGGTCAAGTCCGTTGAAGGCACGACGATCGGTGATCCGATCGTGGTCCGCTTCGATACCAATGTCGCGCCGGGCCTTGACTGGGATTTTGAGCCGGAGCAACCGCAGGTGCGCACCCGGCTTGGTCTGCCGACGACGGTGTTTTTCCGCGCAACCAACCGCTCCGACAAGACCGTCGTTGCCCAGGCGACCTATAATGTGACACCGGAGGCGGCTGGCTATTATTTCACGAAGACCCAGTGTTTCTGCTTTACCAGCGAGAAGCTGGCGCCGGGCGAGAGCGCGCGGATGCCGGTGGTCTTCTATGTCGATCCGCAACTGCGCAAGGATGTGGAATCGGCCTCAATTCGGACGATCACGCTCTCCTATACTTTCTTTCCCCAGCCAGCCGACGAAGGAGCTGTCGCCTCAGCGCGTTCGCTGGAAAAAGTGTCACAAACTGAGCAGGCAAAGCTGAAAACCGAGGATAGCGCCACCTTCACGGGCGAAGTCCAGCATCCGCGCTGATGGAGCGCCAGGCTGGTTTCACTTATGTAAAATCTTCGGTTTATTCTTTCTTGCCCGGACGCTTTGCTGATCTTGCTCTTCCGTCAATCTATGGTACGACGAACCGTCGGGGCGGATGTGCGCGTCGAATAAAATAACGGCCTCCGGGAAAATGCGCAGTCTTATTGCTCGTCTGTTGGTTGCTGGTCTCTGCGTTGCCCCGTTCGCAGGCTTTGCTGCTCCTGTCATGGCCGACGAAGCGTCCGGGCAGGCGACCCCAGCCGCTGCCCCGCAACCTGATGCCGGTTTAGCGCCCCTTCCCGAACCTAAACCCCGCTGTGCAGTTGTGAATATTTTCGATCCTGCGACGGGTCTGGATCGTAACTGGCGCGCCCGCGTTTCCGTGACCGGGAAGGAATTCGCAGTCGTGCCGAGCCCCGGCGGCGACATTCTCAAGGTCGAAAGCGCCGACAGGCTGGCCTCCAGTCTGATCCGGCAAGTGCGTATCCCCCTGAGCGAGATGCCCTTTCTCCAGTTCGCCTGGAAGGTCGACAAGATTCAGCCAAGCGCGGACATCCGGGTGCGCGAAAAGCAGGACGTTGCAGGCGCGGTGATCGTCATGTTCGGCTCTTCCGGCCGGGTTGATAAATATCTGCCGTCCATCGGCTATGTCTGGAGCGGCACCGATGTGCCGGCAGGGACGGTCATCAAGAGCGTGCTCCATCCAGAAACGCGGGCCTTCATACAGCTTGAAGGTAAACCCGAAGTGGGTACCTGGCGCAGCGAATCGCGCAACGTGGAGGCAGACTACAAGACGATCTTTGGGGCCACGCCGCCCGGCCCTGTCCGCTCTGTAGTGATCTACATCGACAGCGATGATACCGGCGAAGCGGCGCAGACTTTCTACGGGCCTATCAATTTTACGAGCTGCGCCA
>JAATFR010000250.1 GCA_015655095.1 Hyphomicrobiales bacterium
CCGATCCTCGGCACCTCGCCTGACGCCATCGACCTTGCCGAGGACCGCGACCGCTTCAAGGCGCTGATCGAGAAGCTTGATCTTCTCCAGCCCCCCAACGGCATCGCGCGCTCCGCCGAACAGGCCGTGGAGATCGCCGAGCGGATCGGCTATCCGGTCGTCATCCGCCCCTCCTATGTGCTGGGCGGGCGGGCGATGGAGATCGTCCGCGACAAGGGTCATCTGCAACGCTACATCACCGAGGCCGTGGTCGTGTCCGGCAAGAGCCCGGTGCTGATCGACCTCTATCTGCGCGACGCCATCGAGGTGGACGTGGATGCGCTCTCCGACGGCAAGGATGTCTTCATCTGCGGCATCATGGAGCATATCGAGGAGGCGGGCGTCCATTCAGGCGACAGCGCCTGCACGCTGCCGCCCTATTCGCTCTCGAAGGAGACGCTCGCCCAGATCGAGGTCCAGACCCGCAAACTGGCGCTGGCGCTCAATGTCGTCGGCCTGATGAACGTGCAATATGCCGTGCAGGAAGGCGTCATCTACATTCTGGAAGTGAACCCGCGCGCCTCGCGCACCGTGCCTTTCGTCGCCAAGGTAGTGGACAAGCCCATCGCCAAGATCGCGGCCCGGGTCATGGCAGGGGAGACGCTTGCCTCGTTCCGGCTGGAAAACACCCCCTTCGACCATATCGCCGTCAAGGAAGCCGTTTTCCCGTTCGCCCGCTTCCCCGGCGTCGACACGGTGCTGGGGCCGGAAATGCGCTCGACCGGCGAGGTCATGGGCCTCGACAAGAGCTTCGGCGTCGCCTTCGCCAAGAGCCAGCTCGGCGGCGGCACCAAGGTGCCGATGGAAGGCACCGTCTTCATTTCGGTGAAGGAAGCCGACAAGGTCAAGATGCTCGCCCCGGCGGCCAAGCTGGTTTCCATGGGCTTCCGCCTGATCGCCACCAGCGGCACCGCCCGGTTTCTGCGGGAAAACGGGCTGGAGGTCGCCCGCATCAACAAGGTGCTGGAAGGCCGCCCCCATATCGTGGACGCGATCAAGAACGGCGAGGTCCAGCTTGTCTTCAACACCACCGAGGGCGCCCAGGCGCTCATCGATTCGATGTCGCTGAGACGCGCGGCGCTGATGATGAAGGTTCCTTACTATACCACGGTCTCGGGCGCGCGCGCCTCGGTCGAGGGCATAGAGGCGGTCCGCACGGGCCAGCTCGAAGTCGCCTCCCTGCAATGGTATCGCCACGAAGCAGGACAGATGAAAGGGGCTAAATAGCCCCTTGGCCTCTGGCGTGCGGGGATTGGAATTGACCTGACCCGCCCCTATGTCCAACAATCATGGTCTGCGGGCTCCAAATGAGCCTTTTGGGGGTCCGGCCTTGCCAAAAAGGGACGGGCCCCGCGTTTGTTAGAAAGATCTGGTTAAAATGGCGGAGAAAATTCCGATGACTCCTGCGGGCTTCAGGCAGCTCGAGGACGAACACAAACGCCGCGTCTCCGTGGAACGCCCGCGGATCATCCGTGCGATTGCGGAAGCCCGCGCCCATGGCGATCTGTCGGAAAATGCCGAATATCACGCCGCGAAAGAACAGCAGGGACTGAACGAGAGCCGGATTGTCGAGATCGAGGCTTCGCTGTCCCATGCGGAAGTCATCGACATTTCCAAGCTCTCGGGCGACATTGTGACCTTCGGCGCCACCGTGAAACTGGTCGATGAAGACACCGATGTGGAGGTTTCCTACCAGATCGTGGGAGAGAACGAGGCGGACGTGAAACAGGCGCTGATCTCGGTCAAATCCCCGATCGCGCGCGCGCTCATTGGCAAGAAAGTCGGCGATTCCGTGGAGGTCACAACCCCCGGCGGCGGCAAATCATATGAAATTCTCGCGGTCCAGTTCCGTTAAGTGCCGGACGCAGCAACTTTGTCTTCCGGGGAGATTTTCTCCCCGGGACGTCGTTGGGCTCTGAAAAATCAGACCGGCTTTTCGCCCGCCACCGTGGTGCGGTGCATGACGCGCAGATGCCCGTCATAGCCGCCGTCGGCGTAATGGAGCGTGCAGCGTTTGTCCCACATGATAAGCATGTCCTTGCGCCATTTATGGCGATAGACGAACGCCTCTTTCACCATATGGGCAAAGAGGAAGCCCAGAAGGGCGCGCGATTCCTCCCCTGTCATTCCAACAATGCCGCCGACCGTATAGGTGGGTGAGACGTAGAGAGCTTTTCGTCCAGTCACGGGATGGGTGCGGACGAGCGGATGCGCGCAGGTTTTCTCCGCTTCCTCGCTGACGATGATCTGCATCGTGCGGCTCTCGGCCTCCTTCGCGAAGAACCCCTTGGTACCATAGGCGAACGAGGCGGAATGAATGGCTTCCAGCCCGTCGAGCAGGCGCTTCATGACCGGGGAGAGCGCGTCATAGGCCCGGACGCCATCGGCATAGAGCGTATCGCCACCCACCGGCGGTACGACACTGGCGTGAAGCAGGGTGGCGGCGGGCGGCGTTTCCTGAAAACTCCAGTCCGAATGCCAGCTTGCCCCGAAATTGGCCGCCGTCTCGTCGGGCTCACGGCGCAGCTCCAGAACATGTTGTCGCCCCTCCATGGATTTGATAAAGGGGTCGACGCCGAAAGGACCGATGCTCTGCGTGAAGGCTTCCAGCGCATCAAGCGAAAGCGGCTGATCGGGAAACCAGACGACCGCGTGCGCCGCCCAGGCCTGCATGATCTCGGCGCGCGCGGCGGCGCTCATGGGGACAGAAAGATCAATGCCCGTGATCTCCGCCCCGAACCCCGTTTCGCGCGGCTCTACATGAATGTGCCTGTAATGGCGCTGCGACATGACATTCATAGGCGTTGTCCCGGCTTTTATATTTTTCCTATTCTGCCCCGGTCATGGGCCGCAAGCAAAGCCTGCCGGGAGAGGGGCAGCCTGCGCCGCCCTCAGCCCAGCTCAACGCCCGCGATTGTGATCCGGTGCATCAGCCGCCGGTGGCCGTGATAATCGTTGACCGCGCTGTGCCATGTGGCCCGGTTGTCCCAGAAAGCGATGGAGCCATCGCGCCACTGGAACCGGCAGGTGAATTCCGGCTGGACGGCATGGCGATAGAGATATTCGAGCAGCGGCCTTGATTCATCGCTCGTCCAGCCCTGGAAACCGATGGTGAAGCCCGGGTTGACATAGAGCGCCTTGCGGCCACTCTCAGGGTGGGTGATGACGACCGGATGCGTGACCTCGATCATCTTGTCCTCACCCTTGAACCCGCTCGCCTGATCGCCCGCCTTGTAGAATCCGCCCGCCCCGAACACATGGGTGGTGGAATGGACGGCCCGCATCCCCTCCAGCGTCTTTTTCATCCCGTCCGACAGCGCCTCATAGGCCGCATACATATTGGCGAACAACGTGTCGCCGCCTTCCTCAGGCAGTTCGCGCGCGACCAGAATGGAGCCCATGGCGGGCGCGACATCATAGGAATGATCCGTGTGCCAGTTCCCGCCGACATTGTTGCGCTGGCTTTTTTCCTTCCGCACCTCAGCGATCTCGGGATATTCGCCATTCGCCGGGAAATACCGGTTGATGTCGATCTGGCCCCAGCGCCGGGCGAAGGCGATATGCTCAAGCGGCGTGATGGTCTGGTCGCGAAAGAAAATCACGCCATGGTCAATATAGGCCTGCCGGATTTCCTTCATCTGATGGTTTGAAATGTCACGCAGATCAATGCCCAGCACCTCCGCGCCGCACCCGCCGGACAGCTTGCGCACATTGATTGTCTGAAATCCCATCTTCGCGCTCCTTCTGTTCGTTTCTTCAGGCAGCCTGCCCTTCTGCGCTTGAAACTAGCCGCTCAGGAGGGAAGAATTGTTACGACAGTTACAGTTCTTCATTTTTCAGGCCAGCGCCATGGTTGAGAGATCACGCGACCGCATTGCCCGGGTCTTCGAGCATAACAGATGGTTGGCCCGGCAAAATCCGGCGATGCGCGAGCGCCTGTTCGATCTCGCCCAGATTTCGAGTGTGGAGGCGGGCCACTGGCTCTATGACGCGGGCGATGAGGCCCGGGGCCTCTATGGCCTGCTCGAAGGCTCGGTGCGTCTGCTTGCCTGGCTTGAGCGCGGGGAGTATCGGCTGGTCAATATCGCCGGAAAGGGCGAGATATTCGGCTATGCCGGATCGAGCGTCGGCGGGCGCCGGCAACTGACCGCCGTCGCCCGCGAGCCCTCGCAATTGCTCTATCTGCCAGAGCATGGGCTCGCCACGCTTGCCCGGGAATTCCCGCCATTCTGGCAGGCCTTCGCCGAATTCGCCGCAGGCCAGCTTCAGGGCGCCGTGCACGCGCTGGTCGAGGCCCTCAACCTGCCGCCCACGGCCCTCATTGCCTCGCGCCTCGTCCATTTCGCCGGGCTGCCCCATGCCGTCGCCAGCCGGGAAGGCGTCAGCATCGGCCTGAGCCAGCAGGAAATTGGCGAAATAACCGGACTTTCCCGCAAGACCGTCAATCAGGTGCTACGGGCGATGGAGGATGACGGCTATGTAAAAACGAGCTACCGCCGGATACTTGTCTGCAACGCGGCGGCCTTGCGGGCCATTGTGACCGGGAGCAATGAAAATGAATAAGGCCCGCGCCATGGACGCGGGCCTCGAAGCTGAAAGACAGGACCTTGTCCTTATTCGGCGGCTTTCGCCGTCTTGCCGTTGAGGAAGCCTTCCAGACGGCCCCGGATCAGCGCCTCGGCCTCGGACACGATACGCTCGACCAGATCCTTGCAGGTCGGAATATCGTGGATAAGACCCTGCACCATGCCCGCCGACCAGATGCCGTAATCGGGATCGCCCGCCTCATACACAACCTTGCCGCGCTGGCCGGAAACCAGGTGCATGATGTCCTCGATCTTGGCCCCGCCCTTCTTCTCGATGGCGACGACTTCCTCACTGACGAGGTTTTTCGCCACGCGCGCCGTATTGTGCAGCGTACGGAAAATCAGGTTGGTAGCGCGCTCGTCATTGGCGACAATCTGCTCCTTCACCTTCTGGTGAATGGGGCTTTCGACCGTGCACATGAAGCGGGTGCCCATATTGACGCCCTCCGCGCCGAGCGCGAGAGCTGCGACAAGCCCGCGAGCATCGCCAAAGCCGCCCGAGGCCAGCATCGGGATCTTGATCTTGTCGGCGGCTGCCGCAATCAGGATCAGGCCCGGAATATCATCCTCGCCGGGGTGGCCCGCGCATTCGAAGCCGTCAATGGAGATCGCGTCCACGCCCATCCGCTCGGCTGAAAGACCGTGACGGACAGCGGTGCATTTGTGGATGATCTTGATACCGTGCTTCTTGAAATCGTCGACATGCTCCTGCGGCTTATAGCCCGCCGTCTCGACGATCTTGATGCCGGATTCGATGATCGCCTGACGATATTCCGCGTACGGCGGCGGCTTCAGCGCGGGCAGAATGGTGAGGTTGACGCCGAAGGGGCGGTCTGTCATCTCCCGGCAGGCCTTGATCTCCTTGACGAGATCCTCCGGCGTCGGCTGGGTCAGCGCCGTGATGAAGCCGAGCGCGCCGGCGTTCGCCACAGCGGACACGAGCGAGGCGCGGCCGACCCACTGCATGCCGCCCTGCGCAATCGGATGTTCGACCCCGAACAGTTCCGTAAATCTTGTTTTCAAAGCCTGAGCCTCCCTCGCCTTGTCTGGTCCCGTTCACCGGGCCTTGACGCACATTCCAGATTTTCCAATGACGCCGTTCTAGCAGAAGAGTTTGCCCCTGTGGAGTATCCATCGGCCCGGCATGTTCATGAGCGAACGGCTTTTCCTTGATATTACGCGGCTTTGGAGCCAGTTTCTGTCTCAACCTTGTGCAACGGGTGTTCAATGATGAACGGCTTTGGAGATTGGGACGCCTACCGCCTGTTTCTTGCCGTAGCGGAAACGGGAAGTCTGTCGGCAGCAGGGCGCAAGCTCGGCATGAGCCATGCGACCGTGGGGCGGCACATCGCGGCGCTGGAAAAGCGGCTGGGTGCCCGGCTCTTCATGCGACAGGCGGACGGTTATACCCCCACCCCCGCCGCCGAGCGGCTGAAAGGCGAAGTCGAGCGCATGGCCGACGCCGTGTCGCGGGCTGTACTTTCCGCGCGCGAGGCACAGGGCGAACCGCGCGGCGAGGTCCGACTTGCCACCGTGCACAGCCTTTGCGCCTACTGGCTGATCCCCCACCTGCCGGAATTTTATGAGCGCCATCAGGGCATCACACTGGAGTTGATGACCGAACAGACGCCGGTGAGCGTGAAGCGGCGCGAGGCCGACGTGGTGCTGCGGCTCTATGGGCCGGGACGTGAAAACATTGTCGGGCGCAAGGTCGGACACTGCGGCGTCGGCTTTTATGCCTCCCGGGGCTATGCCGAAAAGCGGGGATTGCCCTTGGCTCGCGACGAGTGGAACGCGCACAGCGTGGTCGAATTCGCGGGCGAGGCGGCAAGCTTTGAACTCAATGAATGGCTGCGCCACGTCACGCAGGGCGCCCGGGTCGCCGTGCGCACCGCTTCAGTCGCCGACCAGATTCAGGCGATCCGCGCCGGGCTCGGCATCTCCACCCTGATGTGCCTCGTCGCCGACGCCTATCCCGATCTGGTGCAGGTGAGCCCACAGAAGCTCGTCAACGCCACCGACATCTGGCTTCTGGCTCACCCGGACCTCAAGGATTC
>JAATFR010000125.1 GCA_015655095.1 Hyphomicrobiales bacterium
TGAGAGCGCCGAGAGGAATTGCCTTATTCCCTCGATGTTTTCACAAAACACCACCCCGAGCGTAAAGCCCGCAAGCGTGCCGACCGCGCCGATGCTCGATCCTGCGATAAAGAAAATGCGCATGATCGATCCGCGCGATGCGCCCATGGTGCGCAGCACGGCGATGTCGCGCCCCTTGTCCTTCACCAGCATAATCAGGCCAGAAATGATATTGAGCGAGGCGACCAGCAGGATCAGCGTCAGTATCAGGAACATCACGTTGCGCTCGACCTGAAGGGCGGAAAAGAAGCTCTGGTTCGTTTCCTGCCATGTCTGAACCGAACAGCAGTCGCCGACCCTGTCCGCCACCCGGGGCGCGATGGCGTCCACCTCGTCAGGATTCTTGGTCATCAGTTCGATGGAGGCCGCCGTGGTGCCTGCGCCGAAGAATTTCTGTGCCGCGCCAAGCGGCATGAAGACAATGGAGCTGTCATATTCCGACATGCCGATCTCGAAGATCGACACGATCTCGAACGCCTTGACCCGGGGGGCCGTGCCAAAGGGCGTCGCGGGGCCGCGCGGGCTGAGCAGCGTCAGTTGATCGCCGACGCGCAGATGGAAATTGGCGGCGAGGCGCGAACCGATGGCAACCCCTTCGCGGGCATCGAAATCATCGAGCGACCCCGCCAGCACATGGTCAGAGACGGCCTTCAGCTTGTCCAGATCGCCCCCCCGGATGCCGCGCACCAGCGCGCCGCCGGAAAGGCTGTTCACGGTGATCATGGCCTGGCCGTCGACAAGCGGCGCGGCGCTGACGATGCCGGGTATCTTCATCAGGCTGGCCGCCAGCGTGTCGTAATCGCGGATGAAGCCTTCCTGTGAGCGCACCACCACATGACCGTTCAGACCGAGAATTCGCGAGAGAAGTTCGGTGCGAAATCCGTTCATAACCGACATGACGATGATGAGGGTGGCGACCCCCAGCATGATTCCGAGAAATGAGAATCCCGCGATCACCGAGATGAAACCTTCCCTGCGGCGCGCGCGCAGATAGCGCATGGAAACGAACCACTCGAAAGCACCGAAGGCCCTTGCAGGCGATCGGCTCGGCCTTGTTTCAGTCTGTGTCACGAAATGCTCGCCGTTTCTGAAATAGAAAGCTTAGCCAATAATCCGGGCCAAAGCGGCCTCGGGGGAAATTTCGGTGCGCTCGCCGCTTGCGCGGTTTTTCAGTTCGACCACACCGCTCTTGAGGCCGCGCGGCCCCACGATCAACTGCCAGGGCAGACCGATCAGGTCCATGGTCGAGAACTTGGCGCCCGCGCGTTCATCAGTGTCATCATAGAGCACCGTGACGCCCGCGTTCATGAGCTTTTGGTAAATATCGGCGCAAGCCGCATCCGTTTCGGTGTCACCTGTCTTCAGATTGATCAAACCGACCCGAAATGGGGCAACCGACTCAGGCCAGATGATGCCGTTCACGTCATGGCTTGCCTCAATGATCGCCCCGACCAGCCGCGACACGCCAATGCCATAGGAACCCATCTGCACAGGCACGAGCGCGCCATCAGGTCCGGTGACCTGACAGGCCATGGCTTCGGAATATTTCGTACCGAAGAAAAAGATGTGCCCGACCTCGATGCCGCGCGCGGCTATGCGCTTTTCCTCCGGCACCTCGGCGTTGAAGCGCGCTTCGTCATGCTTCTCGTCGGTGGCGGCATAAAGCCCGGTCCATTGCTGCTGGATCGCCGCCAGATCATCCGTTTCAAAATTGATGTCGTCGCCCGGCACCGCCATGTCGATGAGATCGCGGTGCAGGAACACGCCGCTTTCGCCCGTCTCTGCCAGAATGAGAAATTCATGGCTCATGTCGCCGCCGATAGGGCCGGTGTCGGCGGCCATCGGAATGGCGCGAAGCCCAAGTCGCGCATAGGTGCGAAGGTAGGAGACGAACATACGGTTATAGGAGCGGCGCGCGCCCTCCACATCCAGATCGAACGAATAGGCGTCCTTCATCAGGAATTCGCGTCCCCGCATCACGCCGAAGCGGGGACGGATCTCGTCGCGGAATTTCCACTGGATATGGTAAAGATTACGCGGAAGATCACGGTAGCTGCGCACCGAACCGGCGAAGATTTCGGTGATCATTTCCTCATTGGTCGGCCCGTAAAGCATCTCGCGCTCGTGACGGTCCGTGATTCGGAGCATCTCCTTGCCATAGCTGTCGTAGCGGCCGGATTTCCGCCAGAGATCGGCGGATTGCAGCGTCGGCATCAGCAGTTCCTGTGCGCCTGCGCGGTTCTGCTCCTCGCGCACAATGGCTTCTATGTTGCGCAGCACCGCAAGGCCGAGCGGCAGCCAGGCATAAATGCCGGCGCTCGTCTGGCGCACCATGCCCGCGCGCAGGATCAGCCGGTGCGAGGCGATCGGCGCTTCGGCGGGAGTCTCTTTCAGAACAGGCAGGAAATATTGGGAAAGGCGCATCTGAAATCCGGATTCCATATCGGGCCGAACACCGGCCCGGCGCCTCAAGGTATAGGGTTTCAGCCACGCCTTGGCAACGCAGCGCGCATGCTCCGCCAAATCGCAAAAAAGCAGAACCATCACTGCACAAAATTCATGCAGAAATGAAGATCATGATGGCGTTTTGTCAGAGTGCAGCGCAGCGAAAACGTTTTCCTGTGTGCCTTTGCGAAGATGTCCTGGTCTCAAAAAAAACTTGCTCAAAATTTCGTTGATTTGCGACAAAGTGCGGCAAAATGACGTGACAAAGCCGTATATGTTTTTTATATTCATGAGGCTTCAGGACGCACAAAGCGTCCGTGGCCCGGGTTTAGGGAGGAAACGTCGACCCTTCAGCAAAGCTGGATGAGGTGGGGCGAAAAAAACAAAAAAGACTGTCAGCAAGGCCACGAGAGTGGACCTTGCTTTTTCTTTTCTGGAGTCGGCTTTCCGCGGGAAATTATCCTGCTCCCTGCTCTCAGCATCCCTTCTGGTTATTGTTGCAATAGTTCGCATCGAATGTCGGCAGCCCCGGCACGCCTGACACCGAGAACGGACGGGTAATCAGCAGGTACATGATTCCGGTCGTGATCACTGCCGCAATGATGGTGGTGATGAAAGCCTTGCGCCACATCATCGGGCGCACCGGCGCGCCGGGCTCTGTGCCGCGCTCGATGCTATCGCCCGTTTCAGCATGGCTGTGCGTGCCCCATGGCAGGACCACGAACAGCACCAGCGCCCAGACGATGAGATAGATCGCGGCGCCGCCAACGATATTGATCAAGCCCTTCTCCTTCGATAACCGCTACCCGGATTCAGATCCG
This sequence comes from Hyphomicrobiales bacterium, assembly GCA_015655095.1. Classification (GTDB taxonomy): domain Bacteria; phylum Pseudomonadota; class Alphaproteobacteria; order Parvibaculales; family Parvibaculaceae; genus JAATFR01. Next base: position 3,306 of record JAATFR010000125.1, read on the forward strand.
GCTTACAACGACTGATACTTGCGCCTTCTTGCCCCAGCTTTTGCGGATTTCCCCACGCACGGCGCGGCGCACGAGCTCGGCCACGCCATCATCGTCCTGACGCTGTTTTGCCGAGAGCCGTTCAAGCGATGCAGAAGCGGCATCGCAGGCGACATCGCTGAAGGACCGGCCCTTATTGTCTTCGATAGGCAGGCCGCAGACGCTTACCTGCGGCTTTGCCCGCACCTTGCCCGAAGCATCGAGCACCAGCGCCACGAACACGGAGCCGGCAAAGCTAAGGCGGCGGCGCTCCTGCACCGCGCCCTCTTCATCCTCAATCAGCACTTCACCATCAAGATAAAGCCGGCCCGAAGGCACCTCCCCCAGCACCACGGGATCGCCGGGGGCAAGGCGGGTCATCAGGCCGTTGCGGGTGACGATGGCAACCGGCACTTTCAGTTTGCGGGCAAGCGCGGCGTGCTCGGCCAGATGACGCGCCTCGCCATGCACCGGCACGGCGATCTGCGGCCGCACCCATTCATACATGCGCGTCAGCTCATCCCGGCAGGGATGGCCCGAAACATGGATGAAATGATCCTTCTCTGTGATGATGCGGATACCGCGCTCGGCGAGCCGGTTCTGCATATCGAAGATGGAGGTTTCGTTGCCGGGAATGACGCGTGACGAGAAGATGACCGTATCGCCCTGCTCCAGCACCACGCTCGGGTGCGTGTCGTCGGCCATGCGGGCGAGCGCCGCCCTTGGTTCGCCCTGACTGCCGGTGCAGATGAACAGAACCTTGTCCGGTGGCAGATGGCCCGCATCGTCTTCCGAAACGAATGGCGGCAGATCCTTGAGGTAGCCGACCTCTTTTGCCGCCGCGACGATCCTGATCATGGCCCGGCCGACCAGAACGGGATGCCGGTCATGATGATGCGCGGCGCGCGCGATGCTCGCCACGCGGGCCACGTTGGAGGCAAATGTTGTCACCGCCACCCTGCCCTTGCACGAGCCCAGAAGCCCGGTCAGGCTTTCGGCCACATCCCCTTCAGAACCGGACTGGCCGGGCGAAAACACATTGGTGGAATCGCACACGATCACCCGGACGCCCTCGTCCCCGATCGCCGAAAGGCGTGCTTTGTCCATGCCGACCCCGACGATGGGATCAGGATCAATCTTCCAGTCGCCGGTGTGCAGCACGGTGCCGAGCGAGGTGCGGATGGCGAGCGCATTGGGCTCGGGGATGGAATGGGTGAGCGACACATATTCAATATCGAACGGCCCGAGCGTGAAGCGCGCGCCAAGCGGAATGATATTCAGTTCCACCTGATTTTCGATCCCGGCTTCGACCAGCTTGCCTCGCACCAGCAGCGCGGTAAACGGCGTTGCATAAATCGGGCAGCGCAGACGCGGCCACAGATGAGCGACAGCGCCGATGTGATCCTCATGTGCATGGGTGAGCACGATGGCCAGCAGATCCTCGACATGTTCCTCAATGAAGAGTGGATCGGGCATAATCAGATCGATGCCCGGCGTGCGCTCATCGCCGAAGGTCACACCCAGATCGACCATGATCCATTTGCGCGCCCTGGCAGGACCGAACCCGTAAAGGTTCAGGTTCATGCCGATTTCACCCGATCCGCCCAGCGGCAGGAAAACAAGCTCATCCTCGGTGGAGGGTTTTGATTTCTTCATGAGGGGAATTTAGTCCGCGAGGGAGAAAAGTGTAAGCAGTATCGAGGCAACAGTGTAAACAGGTGCCGGGCTCAAGCTCCGTGTCCGGGAAAGAAGACGTCACCCGCCGAGACGGCCCGCAGTGCGCCGTCAGCCATTTTCACCTGAAGGGCTCCGTCACCCGCAAGCCCCATGAAGGTTCCCTCGAAGGTTTCATCGGCAAGACGCACGGTGATCGGGCCGCCCAAGCCCTGCGCACGGGCGAGCCAGGCCTCACGGATCAGGCCAAAATCCTGCTCCCGTCGCCAGATGGCAATCCAGGTCTCGAAGGCTCTCGCCAGCGCCTCCAGCATTTCAGCCAGAGTGATGTTCAGACCCAGCACCCGCAAGGCGGTTGCGGGATAGGCGGGATTATCGGGAAATACGGCAAGGTTGATCCCCATGCCGATGGCAAGCCAGCCGACATCGCCAGACCCGGCGCTTGCCGACTCTAGCAGGATGCCCGCGAGTTTGTGCCCGTCGAGCAGCACGTCATTGGGCCATTTGAGCGTCAGCTGCGCCGCATGGCCCGGACCGATCAGGCTCGATACCGCCTCATGGACGGCAAGCCCGGCGACGAACGATAGTTCGGCCGCCTTTTTAAGGCTGCACCGGGGACGCAGAAAAAGCGTGCCGCTGAAATTGCCGGTGGGCGATTGCCATTCGCGGCCACGCCGTCCCCGACCTGCCGTCTGCCGGTCTGCGACAATCCATACCGGCCCCGCGACGCCCGCATCCGCCAGACGGCGCGCTTCCTCATTCGTGCTGTCGATTTCGGCAAAATGCCGAAGCTCAACCCCTTGAGGAAGCGACGCGATAAAGTCCATCAGTGCAGCAAGGCGGCGGCGGCGAGTTCAGCAGCCCTCACAACCGGCCCAGGCCAGGCGAAGAAGAAGATGGTGAACAGGCCCGAGATGCCAAGGAGGACGCCCAGTTCCGTCCGCATCGGCTGGTCGAACGGCTCGGCGGGCTCGTCAAAATACATGACCTTGACGACGCGAAGATAATAAAAGGCGCCTACCACGCTCGACACGACGCCGATGACGGCCAGCGCGTAGAGCCCCGAATGGATGGCGGCCAGGAAGACATAGAGCTTGCCGAAGAAGCCCGCGAGCGGCGGTACGCCTGCCAGCGAGAACATGATCATCGCAAAGAGGAAAGCCGTGACCGGCTGCGAGCGCGACAGCCCGGCCAGATCGCTGATGTTCTCCACGCTGCGGTCGTTGCGGCGCATCGACAGAATGCAGCAGAAGACGCCGACATTGGTGACCAGATAGATCGTCATGTAGATGATGACGCCTTTGATCCCGTCCGCCGACCCGGCGGCAAGCCCGACCAGCGCGAAGCCCATATGGCCGATCGAGCTGTAGGCCATCAGCCGCTTGATATTGGTCTGGCCGATAGCGGCGAACGCGCCAAGCACCATCGAGGCGATGGAAATGAAGACAACGATCTGCTGCCACTCGGGCTCGATCGCCGGAAATGCCCCGAACAGCACCCGCAGGATCAGCGCCATCGCCGCCACTTTCGGCGCACCGGCGAAAAGTGCCGTCACCGGCGTTGGCGAGCCTTCATAAACATCAGGCGTCCACATATGGAACGGGACGGCGGAAACCTTGAAGGCAAGGCCCGCCATGATAAAGACGAGCCCGAATATGACGCCGAGCGAGGGGCGCCCCTGCCCCAGCACATGCGCGATAGCGTCGAACTCGGTCGAGCCGGTGAAGCCGTAAACCATCGACATGCCATAGAGCAACATGCCCGATGAAAGCGCGCCCAGAACGAAATATTTAAGGCCGGCTTCGCTGGAGCGCACATTGTCGCGGTTGAAGGCGGCAATGACGTAAAGCGCCAGGCTTTGCAGCTCAAGCCCCATATAGAGCGAGATCAGCCCGTTCGCCGACACCATCATCAGCATGCCGAGCGTGGCAAGCGTGATCAGCACCGGAAACTCGAAGCGCTCCATCTTCTCATGGCGGATATAGCCGATGGACATGATGATCGCAGTGGAGGAGCCGAGCAGGATGAGGATCTTGATCAGGCGGCTGAAATCATCGCTGACGAACATGCCGCCGAATGTCTCCATCCGGCCCAGAGGCTGAATGGCGACGACAACCAGCGCGATCATTTGCAGGATCACAGCGCCAATGGAAACCTGCCGCGCCGTGTTCGCTTTGTTGAAGGCGCCATACATCAGCAACGCCAGTGAGCCGACGGCCAGGATGATTTCCGGGAATGCGGGGCCCAGCGCCGGGAGGGTGGCCAATTTATATTCCATCTTTCGTTTCCCTCAGGCCCTAGCGCGCCGACACAAGCTGAACAAGATCGCCAAACGGCTTCGTGATTTCCGCCAGCCGGTGCGCCTCAACCGCGGCATGATAATTCGACACCAGATGCTCGACGGAGACGGCCGTGACATCGAAAATCGGCGTCGGGTAGATACCGAAGAAAAGGGTTGCGGCAATCAGGGGCGCAAGCGCGAAAATCTCCAGCCGGTCGAGATCGAGAATGTTCTTCAGCTTGTCCTTGTCTAGCACGCCGAAAA
>JAATFR010000028.1 GCA_015655095.1 Hyphomicrobiales bacterium
GCTCATTCCTGTCCTCCATTCCTGCCTCACTTGGCATTTGTCCGGCGGCGTTTGTCCCTTGAGTTCCCGCTCAGGAATAATCACTCTGGCCGTCCTGCCCCGCCATATCAACCGAGGTGACCATGTCCGCTTCCCTCCCCGCCACCATGACCGCCATCACCATTCGCGAACCGGGGGGGCCGGAGGTGCTGGTGCCCGAAACCATCGCCGTGCCGGTGCCGGGCGAAGGCGAGATCCTGATCCGGATAAATGCGGCGGGCATCAACCGGCCCGATGTGTTCCAGCGGCAGGGTTTCTACAATCCGCCACCGGGCGCGCCGACGACCCCGGGCCTCGAGATCGCGGGCGAAGTAGCCCTCATCGGCCCCGGCGTCACCCGCTGGACAGCGGGCGAGCGGGTTTGCGCGCTGGTCGGCGGCGGCGGTTATGCCGAATATTGCCTTGTCCATGAATCCCATGTGCTCCCCATTCCAAAGGGCATCACGGACATCGAGGCCGGAGGCATCCCTGAAACATTCTTCACAGTCTGGGCCAACGTGTTCGAGGGCGGCGGTCTAAAGGCCGGGGAAAGCCTGCTCATCCACGGCGGATCAAGCGGCATCGGCACCACCGCCATCCAGATTGCCAAAGCCATGGGCGCGCGCGTGTTCGCAACGGCTGGAAACCCGGAAAAATGCGCCGCCTGCGAGCGGCTCGGGGCCGAGAAGGCCATCAATTATCGTGAGCAGGATTTCGTCAAGGAAATCAAGGCGTTGACCGGTGGCCGGGGGGTCGATGTAATTCTGGATATGGTCGGCGGCGACTATGTGCAGCGAAACATCAATTCCGCCGCTCAAGGCGGGCGGATCGTCTCCATCGCCTTCCTCAACGGCTCGAAGGCCGAGGTGGATTTCATGCTCATGATGCTCAAGAACCTGACCCTGACCGGCTCGACGCTGCGCGCCCGCAGCCTTGAGGAAAAGGCCCGGCTGACGGCAGCGCTCAGACAGCATCTCTGGCCCCTGATCGAGGCTGGCAGGGTCAAGCCCCTGATTGAAAAGACTTTTCCGCTGGCCGAGGCGGCCCGTGCCCATGAGTTGATGGAAACCAGTAGCCATATCGGGAAGATCGTGCTGACGGTCTGATCCATCCCCGGCGCCGCCCCCTTTTCACGGCGGGGCTTTCAGCCTATATAGGGACCAATTCCCTTATTGTTTGGACTGAGGTCCCGTTCAACCGGTTGAAATCCGGCTGGACCAAAGGAGAGAACATGACTCAACGTCCGCCGCTCATGCCCAAGGCAACCGCTGTCTGGCTTGTCGAGAACACCTCCCTCACGTTCGAGCAGGTTGCCGAATTCTGCGGCCTCCACCCGCTGGAAGTGAAAGGGATCGCCGATGGCGACGTGGCCCAGGGCATCAAGGGCATGGACCCGGTTGCGTCAGGCCAGCTCAGCCGCGCGGAAATCGAGCGCTGCCAGAAAAGCTCCAACGCCCGTCTGATGTTCGCCGAGAGCAAGCACAAGCTGCCGGTGATCAAGCCGCGCAAGGGTCCCCGCTACACGCCCGTGTCGCGCCGTCAGGACCGGCCGGACGCCATCGCATGGCTTGTTCGCAACCATCCCGAGCTGACAGATGCGCAGATTTCCAAGCTCGTCGGCACGACCAAGCCGACAATCCAGAGCGTGAAGGATCGCAGCCACTGGAATTCGCCCAACATCAAGCCGGTCGATCCGGTGACGCTGGGCCTGTGCTCGCAGATCGAACTCGACGCCGCCGTACAGAAAGCCTCCAAGCGCGCCGACAAGAACCGCCCGCCGCTCGAAGAAGGCCAGACCCTTCTGCCTGCCTCCGAAACAGTCAGCCGGATTTATTCCGAGCCTGAAAAGGAAGAAAAGGAAGGCGATCAGGGCTACAGCGCCGACCATGTGTTCGCGAAGCTGGGCGGATCGGAAAAAACTTCCGCCGAGGATGAAGACGAGAATTAGGTCTGGCTTTCTCTTTGTCCGAAGAAAATCTGAAATGACGCCCCCTCGCGGGCGTCATTTTTGTTTTTGCCGAAATCAATCTGGACGAACTGGCGAGTATCCGGTAAGCGTCCAGCAGGAGATGGCGTTCCTCCTTTAACCGCAGCGAACTCATTGCTGCTGATGACGCCTACAGACACCTGACCATGGTCGGGGCTGTAGGCGTTCGCGTTCACATCCCTTGCTACTGGTCAGCCCGATTCATTCGAGCAGGTATGACCGATGCGCAGATTCAACCGACCAGAACAATTTGAGCTGTTGCCCTACATCGGCAAATGGCTCGTCATCGCCAGCGTTGCCGCTTTCCTGGCAGGCACCGCCTCCGCCTTCTTCCTCGCTTCACTCGACCAGGCCACGGCCTGGCGCGAAGCGCATCGCTGGGTCATCTGGCTGCTGCCGGCTGCCGGGTTCAGCGTCGGGTGGATCTACCATTTCTTCGGCAAGACCGTCGATGGCGGCAACAATCTCATCATTGACGAGATCCATGACCCCAGGAAAGTCGTGCCCTTGCGCATGGTGCCGTTGATACTGGGCGGCACCATCGTTTCTCACCTGTTCGGCGCATCGGTTGGCCGTGAAGGAACCGCCGTGCAGATGGGCGGGGCCCTGGCCGACCAGCTCACCCACGTATTTCGCCTGAAGAATGCGGATCGGCGCATCCTGTTGATGGCCGGCATCAGTGCTGGTTTCGCATCCGTGTTCGGTACGCCGCTGGCAGGCGCTGTATTCGGCCTCGAAGTCCTCGCCATCGGGCGCATGCGTTATGACGCGCTGTTCCCGTGTGTCGTGGCCGGTATCGTCGCCAATCAGGTATGCCTGGCCTGGGGCATTCATCACACGCATTACGCAATAGGCGAAATCGTGCCTGTCGGCTTCTGGAGCGTAATGGCAGTGGTCGCCGCCGGGATTGCGTTCGGCCTCGTTGGCATGATATTCGCCACAGCCACCCACAAGCTCAGCGCACTGGTCAAGCGCTTCATCACCTATGCACCCCTGCGCCCCGCTACCGGTGGCATCGTCATCGCCACGGCGGTGTGGGCGCTTGATGCCTATCACTATATCGGGCTTGGGATTCCCGACATTGTGCGGTCCTTTCAGGAGCCGATGGCTCCCTGGGACTTTCTCGGTAAGCTGGTATTCACGGTTGCCTCGCTGAGTACAGGGTTCAAGGGCGGCGAAGTTACCCCACTATTCTACATCGGCGCGACGCTGGGCAACGCCCTCGCGCCGCTGCTGCACCTGCCCTTCCCCATGCTGGCCGGGATCGGCTTCGTTGCCGTATTCTCCGGGGCCGCCAACACCCCCATCGCCACGACCCTCATGGCCATGGAGCTTTTCGGGGCGGAGATCGGCCCGCTGGCCGCCATCGGCTGCATCACGGCCTATCTGTTCTCCGGCCACACCGGCATTTACCACGCCCAGCTCGTGGGCCACAGCAAGCACGGCAAACACCGGAGCACCGTTCCCGAGGAGCTGCGCATCGCCGATCTGGCGCATTTCCGCAAGCAAAGGAGCGCTCAGGCGAAGGGAGAACCTGTGATGCCTGAGGCCAAGGCCGAAACATCCGCCGCCAGCAAGGAAATCCTCCAATGACCTCTAAAACCGGCCCGCAGCACATTGCCGCCCTGCGGCTATATTTCCCGATTTCCACTAAGGCCAAAGCCACACGCTTCTGGCATCGCCTGAGCCCGCCGGCGCTTGCTCACCACCTGCTGACGGTCGCCCGGAAGGCCAACATCATGCAGGCCATGCTGCACCAGATCAGCTCCGGCTACCTGCCCGGCGAACGGCTGTCGATCACCATCTGGAGCTGACAGGCATGCGGCACCCGCAATGCCTGGAACTGGTGGACAATGAGCAACGCCTGCGCAGCTTCATGCACGAACACGCCGAGGAGTTGCGCAAGGTGCATGCAGTGCTTTTCCTGTGCGAGTTACCCCTCACGCACAAGAGTGGCGCGCCTGCTGTCCATACCTCCCCGGCGGACTCGTGACGGCCCCGCATCGCGGCTCCGTCACCGTACGCTGACACCTATGACCGATCCTTCTTTCAGTCTAGGGCCTTTACCGGCATGGTGTAGTTGAGAGCGAGCCGCCCGCCATCGACATAGATGGTTTCTCCGGTCACATAGCTTGCCAGATCGGACGCGAGGAACAGGGCGATGGAAGCCACCTCATCGGGCGAGGCGATGCGGCCGAGTGGCGTGCGGGCAAGGATCGTATCCATCGCGCCGGGCGTCGAGTTCACGCCCGCCAGCATGTCGGTTTCGATACTGCCGGGGCCGATGGCATTGACGCGGATGCCGTGGGGAGCCAGCGCCACCGCGATTGATTTCGTGAGCTGCTGGATGCCCCCCTTGGAGGCGCAATAGGCCGTCTGCCCCGGCAAAGCGACAATGCCATTGACCGAGGACATGTTGATGATCGTGCCCGGCCTGCCACCCGCGTCTACCTGACGGACCATCTCCTGGGCTGCCGCCTGCGCCACGAGGAAGGTGCCCTTGAGATTGGTGCGGATGACATCGTCGAAGCTCTCTTCGCTGAGCGTCAGGAAATCCCCGCCCGTGGCTATCCCCGCATTGTTGACGACAATATCAAGCGCTTCAAACTGATCGCATGTTGCCCGCACAAGGTTGCGCACGTCCAGCCGTTCGCTTACGTCGCAATAGCGGAAGGCCACCGCCAACCCCTGACTGACCAGTTCGTCGACGACCGCCTGTCCCTCCTCTTCATCCACATCGCACAGCATGACTTTCGCGCCCTGAACAGCAAAGCGGGTGGCGATTGCCTTGCCGATGCCGCGCGCGGCGCCGGTGACGATGGCGACCCTGCCCTGAAGCAAATCCGGCATATACGTTACTCCGCTCGCTGAGGGGCAAGGCCCGCGTTCTGTAGAAGCGCCTCGATCTCGTCAAGAATGGCTGGATCATCGACGGTCGCCGGCATGTTCCAGATCTCGCCATCGGCGATCTTGCGCATGGTGCCGCGCAATATCTTGCCGGAGCGGGTCTTGGGCAGGCGCTGGACGCAGAGCGCCACCTTGAAGGCAGCGACCGGCCCGATCTTCTCGCGCACCAGCGCCACCACCTCGCGCTCGATGTCGGCCGGTGGCCGCGTCACCCCCTTGTTGAGCACGATGAAGCCCACTGGCATCTGCCCTTTCAGGCTGTCGGCAACGCCGATCACGGCGCATTCAGCGACATCGGGATGGCCTGCCAGCACTTCCTCCATGCCGCCGGTCGAAAGCCGGTGCCC
>JAATFR010000077.1 GCA_015655095.1 Hyphomicrobiales bacterium
GATCAGGGCGCCGGAACCGGCGCGGCGCGCCGTGGTCTTCTGGAGGCGCATCGGGACAAGGTGCGCGCCCATGTGGCCGATCTTCAGGCAGCACTTCTCGTCCTCGACACCAAGATCGGCGGTTATGCCGAGGCGGAACAGAGGATGGAAAACCATGATGCAGAACTCCCCGATCTCCGGCGAAAGCCGGTTGGAGCGCGGCCGGCGCGCACTCGCGGAAATTGACGGCGCGGCCGGGCAGAACGTGGTCGAGGCCCTGGAGGGCATCGCGCCCGACTTCGCCACTTACCTGTTCGAGTTTCCCTTCGGCGACATCTATTGCCGACCGGGGTTAAGCCTGCGCGACCGCGAGATCGCCACCATCGCCGCACTGGCGGCCATGGGCACCGCCGCACCACAACTGAAGGTGCATATCGAGGCCGGGCTGAATGTCGGAATCTCGAAGCCCGAGATCACCGAGATCCTGATGCAGATGGCGGTCTATGCCGGTTTCCCGGCAGCCCTGAACGGGCTATTTGCGGCGAAGGAGGTCTTTGAGCGGAGTGAGGCTGCAAGCGGGGAGGACGGCGCATGACCCTGTCCCGTCGCACACTGATTATCTCCGCTGTCGCCAGCACCGCGTTGCCTGCCCGCGCCGCCACGCCTGAGCGGCTATGGGACGGGTTCCGTTCGCCGGTTGGCATGGGGCTCGATACGGCCGGAAACCTCTATGTCGCGGAATGGAGCGCGGGCCTTGTATCCCGTGTTGCTCCAGATGGCAGCCGGTCCATCTTCGCTGACGGATTGTCGGGGCCCTCGGGGCTGGCGGTCGGGCCAGATGGAATGATCTATGTCGCCTCCTATTCCAGCGACCTGGTCTGGCGCTTCACGCGGGACGGGCAGCGCAGCACGCATATCACCGGCCTCGCGACCCCTGCCGGGCTGAGCTTCGACCGGACCGGCCGATTGATGATCGCCAACCGCAGGACGAATGAAATCCTCGCTGTTCAGGGTGGCAACCTCGTCCCGGTCATTGATGGACTGCGCACGCCAGTAGGGGTCGTGCAGACCCCGGATGGCGGTTACGTTGTGTCAAACATCGGCGGTGGCGTGACGATCCTGCGGCCCAACGGCACCCGCATGGAGGCTGGTCAGGATTTCGCGACACCGGGCCCCGGCATCGCACAGACAGAAGACGGCCGTGTGTTCGTCGTGGATTATGGCGGCACGACAGTTCGGGAAATCCTTATGCGAGGAGGATCGCGGGTTCTGGCCGACGGCTTCTCCAGCCCGGTCGGGCTTGTGCTGGCACCTGACTGGCGCGCGCTGCTGACGGCAGACTGGGGTAACGGCGCGGTCTGGCGGATACCAATCAGGTGAGCGGTTCCACATAAAGCAGGGCTTCAGCAAGCCAGTAAATATGCTGGATGAGCCCGAATGCCGAACAATGGTTGAGTTGGCACTGCTGTGTTACCCCGACGAACAGCGCATCAACCTGACGATCATTCCCTTGGCCGTTGCCGCAAGAATTTTGCAAAAATAAGCACGACGGCATCCAGCATGACAAATGCCAGCGGTTCACCGAACGAATGGCAGCCAACGGCCACTCCGACGAATGGCAACGTATAAAAGGAGCTGTCCTTAGATTGGGCCTGGAAGAATATCCACTGCATAGTTCTAGGTCAGGATCACCAGAATCCGCCCGCCCTCACGTGCAAGAGGCTGGGCGGTCGACAATCCGCCTGTCCCAAAATGGAAAAGGCGCCTTTTGGCAGCCTAAGCTATTGATTATACTTCTATTTCGAGTGATTTATGTTGGAATTGGTTGCGGGGGCAAGCAACCATCTCAAATTGCGGCCCCTCTCAGCATATCGGACCATCCTTGAGCAGTCGACGCTGGCGAAGGCCAGAGGGCTGCTTCATAGTGCGGCGTAGCATTGGCCGCACCCCACTAGGGTCAGGACTTCGGTAACGGGGTCGTCCCAGTCAAGCGATTTTGCGCATACGGGATGTGCCGCCGGAGCGCGCGGCCTTGTTCTTTGAGCAAGTGATCTGCTTCCCTGTTCGGCAGCCTTCGCCTGAGATCGCCCCGGGTGTATGCTTCGGTCCGTGGTCAGCGCTGTGGCTGCCAACATGATGCTGGTTCAATGCAATTCCGATGTGCCCATCTCATTGGCGTGCTCGATACAATCGGCATCAGTCCTGAGCACGGCATCACCGGAACCGCGTCCCGTGGGGACCTCGAAGGCCCGCGATCAGGCGGGCAGCAGTCTGGAATCTGTGTCTTCAGCCGGCATGAAGCACGGGAATGTCAGAGCGGAAGTCGGTGTCATCCTTCCACATCCGGTGCAGGATCACGGCGATGCGGCGGGCCAGCGGAACCATCGCGCGCTTGGCACCACGACGGCGCGCAAGTTTTGCCGCCCAGGTTCGAAGCCAACTCGCCCGTCCACGATGCATCATGACGGTTGCCGCCTGGCACAGCGCGCGTCGAAGGTTGACGTCGCCTGCCTTGGTGATCCCGCCCGAGACGTCGCGCTCGCCCGACTGGTGGCGAGACGGCGTCAGGCCGACCCACGGTCCGACTTTCTTCGAGGATGTGAAGCGGGCGGGATCATCGACAGCAGATCGATAGGTCAACGCCACGACGGCGCCGATCCCGGGCATCGACATCAGCCGACGACAGACCGGATCCTCCTGGGAAAGTTGACGGACATTGCGTTCAAGACCTGCCAGCTCTCGCCGCAGCGCCGAGCGCGCGCGAAGCATGGGTTCGGTTGCCGCTTCCAGCATCGGGTTGCCTGCCGC
>JAATFR010000260.1 GCA_015655095.1 Hyphomicrobiales bacterium
GATGCGCAAGCTGCCGCTCGGCAATGGCGAGGTGGTGCGCGCCTTCATCCGCGAAATGCGCGAAACGGCGGAGCGCGCCAAGGGCTCCAGCCATGACGGCATCGGCAAGATGGGCGCAATGCTGGCAAGCGAACTCACCCTGCTCGATCAGGCGACGAGCCACATGCTGGGATGCGTCAAGACCGCGCCCAATGACGCGCTGGCCGGGGCGACGCCCTATCTGCGCCAGTTCGGCCTTGTCGCGGGCGGCCATTTCCTCGTTCTGGGCGCGCTTGAGGCGGTGAAGCTCAACGGCGATCCCTTCGCGGCCAGCCGTCTGGGCATCGCGACCTTTTACATGGAAAATCTGCTGCCTCAGGCGTGCGGTTATCTGGCCGCCGTGACAGCGGGCGCCTCGGCCCTGTTCGCACTGGACGAGGATGCTCTGGCGGGCTGAGCGAAGGCGGGGGTGGGCTAGGAAAAGGCGGATGTCATGCCGCCTGATACCAGTCCACGCCGTTCTCGTCGCGCCTCACCTTTGCCAGCCCCCGGCCGAGCAGGCAGTTGAGATGGGCAAGGCTTTCGCCGGTCGCCATGAAGAAGACCTCGGGCCCGATCTTGCGCCTGAACAAGGCCGGGAAAACGTCGATGGCGCGCTTTGGTTCGGCGATCCAGGCATGGAGCTTGGCCAGCGATTCCTCATGGCCTGAAATCAGGTCGTCGAGACGCTTGTGCAGACCGTAGAAAGGTTCGTTGTGGGCGGGCAGCACGAACACATCGTCGGGGATCGCGCGCTTGAGCTTGTGGCAGCTCGCGATCCAGTCAGACAGCGGATCTTCATAAGGTTCTGTTGGGTGTACACTGACGTTCGAGGTAATGCGCGGCAGAACCTGATCGCCGGAAATGAGGATTTTCGATTCGGCGCTGTAGAGGCAGATATGTTCGGGCGCATGACCCGAGCCGCTGACCGCGCGCCATTGCTTGCCGCCGATACGCGTCTCGTCGCCATCCTTCAGGCGGCGGAAAACATCGGGCATCCGCGACACGCGCTCGCCGAAACCACCGAAACGCTTTGCATAGCTTTCGACGCCGCGCGCGCTGAAGCCCGCGGCGCGGTAAAAGTCGAGCGCCTCCTGCGGCGGAGGACGCCCCGTGTCGAGCGCGAGGTTGCGGCACATCAGAAAGTCGGTGCGCGACATGTAAAGCTCGATGCCGAACTTGCGCGTCATCCAGCCCGCAAGCCCGACATGATCGGGATGAAGGTGGGTGACGATCACCCGCTTGACCGGCTTGCCCTTCAGCTTCGTGGCGAAGATGTCCTCCCAGAGCGTCTTGACCTCGTCGCTGTCTACGCCGGTGTCAACGACAGACCAGCCATCCTCGCCCTCAAGCATCCACAAGTTGATATGGTCGAGCTGAAACGGCAGCGGCATACGCACCCAGCCGATGCCGGGGGTCACTTCCATCACCTCGGCGGGGGCGGGAATCCGTTCGAACGGGTAGCTGAGCACACCGGGTCCGGCGCCCGTTAATGATTGATCGCTCATGACTTCAAATGCTCTCAAATATCGAAATGTCCATCCTTCCTGCTTAGAGAAGACGAGCCAAAAGAGCAAATCGGCCATGGGCGGGTCTGCGATAATGCTCTAAAGTGATTTTTCATCCAGTTGCGAGCCCTTTCCCCATGGATACGCTTCTCGTTAGTCATCCTTCCTGCCTTGAGCATGAAGTGCCGCCGGGTCATCCTGAGTGTCCGGACCGGCTGCGGGCTGTGCTGGGCGCGCTGGAGGCGGAGGAATTTGCCCTGCTGGCGCGGGTCGATGCGCCTCGCGCGGAGATCGGCCAGCTTGAGCGTGTCCATGCCCGCGCGCATATCGATACAATTCTGCTGAACGCGCCGGAGACCGGTTTTCGACGTCTCGATGGTGATACGGCTGTTTCGCCGGGGTCAGCCGAGGCGGCGCTCAGGGCAGCCGGGGCTGTCGTCTATGCTGTCGATGAGGTCATGGCGGCGCGCGCGCGCAACGCCTTTTGCGCCATCCGCCCGCCGGGGCATCATGCCGAGCCCGATCAGGCCATGGGTTTCTGTCTCTTCAACAATGTGGCGGTGGGTGCGATGCATGCCCGCCATGTCTATGGGCTCTCGCGCGTTGCGGTAGTGGATTTTGATGTTCACCATGGCAATGGCACCCAGGCCCTGTTCGAGACCGACCCGGCGTTTTTCTATATTTCCACCCACCAGTGGCCGCTTTATCCGGGCACGGGTCGGGCCAGCGAGCGCGGGCTCGACAATATCGTCAATGTGACGTTGCCGCCGGGGTCGGACGGGATCGCCTTCCGTACTTGCGTCGAGGGCATCGTGCTGCCTGCGCTGGAGCGGTTCCAGCCGGAATTTATTTTTATTTCGGCGGGCTTTGATGGTCACAAGGACGACCCGTTGGCAAATCTCAGGCTTACCGAGGCGGATTTCGGCTGGGTGACGGAGGAACTGGTGAAACTGGCCGACCGTCATGCGCAGGGCCGAATTGTTTCCACGCTCGAGGGCGGGTATGACTTGACGGCGCTGGCCGCAAGCACGCGCGCCCATGTGCGTGCACTGATGTTGGGGTAAGGAAAGATTTATGGCGACCGAGAAGACGAAAGCTTCAGACGATATTGACGGCCTCTCCTTCGAGAGCGCGCTCAAGGCGCTTGAGGAGATCGTCCGCCAACTTGAATCGGGCGATGCGCCGCTGGAGCACTCCATTGAGCTTTATGAGCGCGGCACAAAGCTCAAGGCGCGTTGCGAGGCCTTGTTGCAGGCAGCCGAGGCGCGGGTCGAGAAGATCACGCTCGGCGCTGATGGCGCGCCTGGAAGCGGCGGGCCGCTTGATGTCGAATAGAGAGTAATGCCATGTCGAACATCCATCTGGTCGGCTTTGAGCGGGCGCGGGACGCGGTGGCTGTGGAGGTCGAGCACAAGCTCGATATGCTGTTGCCCCGGGAGGGAGGAGTTGAGGCGCGGATTTTCGAGGCGATGCGTTATGCGGTTTTTGCAGGCGGCAAGCGCTTCCGCCCTTTTCTCGCCTGTGAGAGTGCTCGTCTTTTCGGCGTCCGCGA
Source organism: Hyphomicrobiales bacterium (assembly GCA_015655095.1). GTDB lineage: Bacteria > Pseudomonadota > Alphaproteobacteria > Parvibaculales > Parvibaculaceae > JAATFR01. The sequence continues at coordinate 3,079 of JAATFR010000260.1, forward strand.
CGAGTCGGCGTTGCGGGTCGCGGCGGCCGTCGAATGTGTCCATACCTATTCGCTCGTTCATGACGATCTTCCCTGTATGGATGATGACGATCTGCGGCGGGGCCAGCCCACCGTTCACAAGCAGTTCGACGAGGCGACCGCCGTGCTCGCCGGGGATGCGCTGCTCACTTTCGCCTTTGAAATTCTCGTTCATGACGCAACCCATGAGGATCAGCGCATTCGCTGCGAACTGATCCGCAAGCTTGCGCGGGCCTCCGGCGGACAGGGCATGGTCGGCGGCCAGATGATCGACCTGCTCTCCGAGGGGCAGGAGATCGACATGGTGGCGATCACGCGGCTCCAGCGGCTGAAAACCGGTGCTCTGATCGCCTTTGCCTGCGAGGCCGGGGCGGTGCTGGGCCGGGCCTCCTCTGAAGCGCGCATGGCGCTTACTGCCTATGCCCATGATATGGGGCTCGCTTACCAGATCACCGATGATCTGCTGGATGCAGAAGGGAGTGCGGGCGAGGTTGGCAAGGCCACAGGCAAGGACGAGGCAGCTGGAAAAGCCACATTCGTTTCAGTTCTGGGCGTGGAAAGAGCTCGCGCCCAGGCGCGCATGTTGTCGGATCAGGCCATACAACACCTTGATTTATTTGATGAAAAAGCGGATTTACTGCGTCAGGCTGCTCGCTTCGTGGTGAGCAGACGCTCCTGACGGGAGATCATAACCATGTTAGGGTTAATTTGTATGTTACGGTTTGCGGGTCTGGTCCGGAGTTGCGCCGGCCATGAATAACCGCCATATCCTCGGTTCGTAGAGGTGATTATTGAGTATGAAACCCCAGACGCCACTCCTGGATCGTATTGCTACACCTGCCGATATTCGCCTGCTGCCAGACAGTGACCTGAAGCAGCTTGCTGATGAACTGCGCGCGGAAACCATCGACGCGGTGTCGGTAACGGGGGGGCACCTGGGCGCGGGGCTCGGGGTGGTTGAACTCACCGTGGCCATCCACAATGTTTTCAACACGCCCGACGATCGCGTGATCTGGGATGTCGGCCATCAGGCCTATCCCCACAAAATATTGACCGGACGGCGCGACCGCATCCGTACGCTGCGTCAGGGCGGCGGCCTTTCGGGCTTCACCAGACGCGCCGAGAGCGAATATGACCCGTTCGGGGCGGCCCATTCCTCGACCTCTATTTCGGCGGGTCTCGGCATGGCCGTGGCGCGTGACCTCAGGGGCGGCAATAACAATGTCGTCTGCGTCATCGGCGATGGCGCGATGAGCGCCGGCATGGCCTATGAGGCGATGAACAATGCGGGTGCCCTGAAGAGCCGTCTCGTCATTATCCTCAACGACAATGACATGTCGATCGCTCCGCCCGTGGGAGCGATGAGCGGCTATCTGGCCCGGCTCATTTCCGGCAGCGCCTACCGTTCCGTGCGCCATCTCGCCAAGGAGATCGTCAAGCATCTGCCCAGAGGCATTGAGGAGCGCGCGCGCCGGGCGGAGGAGTTCGCGCGCGGGTTTGCCACCGGGGGTACGCTCTTTGAAGAACTGGGCATGTATTATGTCGGCCCGGTCGACGGGCATAATCTCGACCAGCTTCTGCCGGTCTTGCGCAATGTCCGCGATTTCGATGTCGGGCCGGTGCTTGTCCATGTGGTGACGCAGAAGGGCAAGGGCTATGCTCCTGCCGAAGCCGCCGCCGATAAATATCATGGCGTGTCGCGCTTCGATGTCATCACCGGCGCGCAGGCCAAGCCTCCCGCCAACGCGCCCGCCTATACCAAGGTTTTCGCCAACAGCCTGATCGCCCATGCGGCTGAGGATGACAAGGTCGTGGCGATCACCGCCGCCATGCCGTCCGGCACCGGGCTTGATCTGTTCGAAAAGCGTTTCCCGGATCGGCTGTTTGATGTCGGCATCGCCGAGCAGCACGCAGTCACCTTCGCGGCGGGTCTCGCCACCGAAGGCTTCAAGCCGTTCTGCGCGATCTATTCCACCTTCCTGCAACGCGGATATGATCAGGTCGTCCATGATGTGGCGATCCAGGGCCTGCCAGTGCGCTTCGCCATCGACCGGGCCGGACTCGTCGGCGCGGATGGGCCGACGCACGCGGGTGCGTTCGACGTCGCCTATCTCTCTTGCCTGCCCGGCTTCGTCGTCATGGCGGCGGCAGACGAGCTTGAGCTGATGCATATGGTCGCGACCTCGGTCGCCTATGATGAGGGCCCCTCGGCTTTCCGCTATCCGCGGGGCGAGGGCGTGGGCCTCGATCTGCCCGACATCGGCACCCCGCTTGAAATCGGCAAGGGCCGGATTCTGCGCGAGGGCACCAAGGTTGCCATTCTCTCGCTCGGCACGAGGCTTGCCGACGCGCTGAAGGCGGCCGACCAGCTCGCCGCCATGGGCCTTTCGACCAGCGTGGCCGATGCGCGCTTTGTCAAGCCTCTCGACACCGATCTGATCCTGCGGCTCGCTCGCGAGCATGAGGTGCTGATCACGGTGGAAGAGGGGTCGGTCGGCGGTTTCGGCAGCCATGTGCTGGAGTTCCTCGCCCGTGAAGGCGCGCTCGACCATGGCCTCAAGGTGCGCCCGATGGTGCTGCCGGACGTTTTCCTCGATCACGACACGCCGGCCCGGATGATGGATGCGGCGGGTCTGACCGCGCCGCACATGGTTGAAACCGCGCTTCGGGCGCTGGGTATGGATGCCGCGGCGCTGGCCTGGCGCGCCAGCCACCAGCCGGGGTGAGTTCGCCTCCTGGCCGCAAGCGGCTCGACCTGCTGCTGGTCGAGAAGGCGTTCGCGCCCTCGCGCGCCAGGGCGCAGGCGACCATAAAAGCGGGCAAGGTGCGGGTCGCGGGGCAACTGGTTCTCAAGCCCGCGCAGGAGGTTGATCCAGACGCCGAGATTGCCGTGGAAAGCCTCGACCATCCCTATGTTTCGCGGGCGGCGCTGAAGCTGGTTCACGCGCTCGATCATTTCGACATCAATTGCCGGGATAAATATTGCCTCGATCTCGGCGCCTCGACGGGCGGCTTCACCCAGGTTCTGCTTGAGCGCGGCGCAGGCAGGGTGGTGGCTATCGATGTCGGCCATGGCCAGTTGTCGCCGCTGGTGGCGCAGAGCCCGAAGGTGCTGAGCCTTGAAGGCGTGAATGCGAAGGATCTGACGGCGGCCCTGTTCGAGCGCGCGCCGGAATTGCTGGTGAGCGATCTGAGCTTCATCAGCCTGAAAAAGGCATTGCCGGTGGCGCTGGCGCTGGCCGCGCCGGGGGCGATGCTGGCGGCTCTGATCAAGCCCCAGTTCGAGGCGGGGCGGGAGCGGGTCGGGCGTGGCGGAATCGTCCGCGATCCCGTGCTGCATGAGGAAATATGCGAGGACATTTCGCGATGGCTGGCCGACGAACAGGGCTGGCAGGTTCGCGGCATCACGCCGAGCCCCATCGAAGGGGGTGACGGCAACAGGGAATTTTTGATTGTGGCGGTAAAGCATGCTTGAGACGGACGTGACCATCGCAACGATGGGTCATCTGGGCGATGGCGTGAGCGCGGCAGCGCCGGGTGAGCCTGCGCTGTTCATCCCTTTCACCCTGCCGGGCGAGCGGGTGCGGGTAAAAAGCTATGGCGATGGCCGCGCCGAATTGCAGGCCCTGATCGAGGGCTCGCCGGACCGGGTGGAGCCGCCCTGCCGGCACTTCACCCGCTGCGGCGGCTGCGCCCTCCAGCATTGGGCGGAAGCTCCTTATGCGGACTGGAAACGGGCGCAGGTGGAGCAGGCGCTTGCCTCGCGCGGCATTGAGGCGGAGATCGCGCCTATGGCCGTGGCGCGCGCCCATAGCCGCAGGCGGGCGAGCTTTGCCGTCACGCGCGCGGGCAAGGGCACGGTGCTCGGCTATTATGGCCGGGCCAGCCACACCATCATCCCGGTTGAGGAATGCCCGTTGATCGTGCCGGAAATCGAGCACGCCTTCGCATTGCTGGGCCAGTTGATGGAGCCCGGCCTTAGCCGCAAGGGCCGCGCCAGCATTTTGGTCACGGCGACGCAGACAGGCCTTGATGTCGCTGTCACCGGCGGCAAGACACCCCTCGATTTGCCGCTGCGCGAGCTTTTGGGCGCTCTGGCCGCAAAGGGCGATTTCGCCCGGCTGACATGGGATGGCGACATGGTGGCGGAGCGCCGCGTGCCGGTCATCGATCTTTCCGGCTTCAAGGTCACGCTGCCGCCGGGAGGCTTTCTTCAGGCGACGAAGGAAGGCGAGCAGGCGCTGGTCGCGCGCGTCACCCGCCATGTGCAGGGCGCGAAATCGGTGGCGGATCTGTTCGCGGGCTGCGGCACTTTCTCGGCGGCGCTGGCGCGCGCGTCGAGCGTCCATGCCGTGGAAGGCGATGCCCCCGCCATGAAGGCGCTGGAACGCGCCCTGAACGAGCAGGGGCCGCTCCAGCGGGCGCGAAAACTCACCACCGAAATCCGCGACCTGTTCCGCCGTCCGCTGCTGCCGGTCGAACTCAACAGGTTCGACGCGGTGGTCTTCGATCCGCCGCGTGCGGGCGCAAAGGCGCAGGCCGAGGAAATCGCCCGCTCGAAGGTGCAGACAGTCGTCGCCGTCTCCTGCAATCCCGCCACCTTCGCCCGCGACGCGCGCTCGCTGATCGACGGCGGCTATCGTCTGGATATTGTCGAGCCTGTGGACCAGTTCCTCTGGTCGCCCCATATTGAACTGGTGGCATGTTTCTCGAAGGGATGATCCGGTCATGGCAGGTCCGCTCGACAGATGGGGCTATGGGGTGGCGCAGGGCGCGC
>JAATFR010000079.1 GCA_015655095.1 Hyphomicrobiales bacterium
GCAAGTGTCGCCGATGTCGGTATGAACCGCATAAGCGAAGTCGATAGGCGTCGCGCCGCGCGGCAGCGTGATAAGCAGGCCCTTGGGCGAAAAGCAGAAAACCTGATCGTAAAACATCTGGAGCTTGGTGTGCTCCAGAAACTCTTCCGGCGTGCTGCCATGCTCCAGCATCTCGACGAGCTGGCGGAGCCAGCGGAAGGTGCTGGCGAATTCGGGCGATGCCTCAGCCCCCCCCCTGCCCTCCTTGTAAAGCCAGTGGGCGGCAATCCCGAAATCAGCCACCTCATGCATCTTCCGGGTGCGGATCTGCACCTCGACGCGCTTGCGCTCCGGGCCGATCAACGTGCTGTGGATAGAGCGATAGCCGTTGTTCTTGGGCGTGGAGATATAATCCTTGAACCGGCCCGGCACCATCGGCCAGGTGGTATGCAGGATGCCCAGCACCCGGTAGCAATCGGCCTCGTCGGCCACGACGACACGGAAGCCATAGATGTCGGAAAGCTGTTCGAGGGAGACGGCGCGGCGCTCCATCTTGCGCCAGACCGAATAGGGGCTTTTCTCGCGGCCCTTGACCTCTCCCTCTATTCCCGCCTCCTTGAGGCGTTCGCGCAGGGCCTTTTCGATCCGCGCGACGAGATCGCCGCTGTTGGTGCGGAATTCATCGAGCCGCCGGATCAGGGTTTCGCGCGCTTCAGGGTTGATCTGCTTGAAGGCCAGATCCTCCAGCTCCTCGCGAATCTCCTGAATGCCCATGCGGCCGGCCAGCGGCGCATAAATATCCAGCGTCTCCTGGGCGATGCGTTTGCGCTTCTCGGGCGAGGGTATGAAGTGGAGTGTGCGCATGTTGTGCAGCCGGTCAGCCAGCTTGACCAGCAGAACCCGAATGTCGTTGGACATGGCGACGAGGAACTTGCGGAAATTCTCCGCCTGCTTCTCGCGTTCGGAGGTGAACTCGATCTTGCCGAGCTTGGTTACGCCATCGACCAACGAGGCGATCTGCGCGCCAAACAGCTGGGTCAGCTCCGCCATGGTCGAGCCGGTATCCTCAATCGTGTCGTGCAGCAGGGCCGTGACGATGGTGGCGGTATCGAGCTTGAGGCTGGTCAGAATGCCCGCCACCTCGATGGGATGCGAGAAATAGGGGTCGCCCGAGGCGCGCATCTGCGCGCCATGCTGCTTCATGGCATAGACATAGGCGCGGTTGATCAGGCCCTCGTCGGCCTTGGGATCATAGGCCAGAACCTTGTCTACCAGCTCATATTGGCGCAGCATCGCCATAGGTCGCACCCTTCAAACACACCCGGATCGTCAGCCGCCCGGACTACACACGGCCCCCGATTTTCACACTACCCATTGTGCATATGGGGTGTCCCTGACAGAAACAAAAACGCCGCCAGAACCCTTTGGTCCGAGCGGCGCATTCCATCTGAATCAATGTTTGCCGGAAAACCGGGAAACCGGGGCTCCTAATCATCAAGCTCCGCGTCGTCCGCGTCAGCAGATTTCTGCTGCGGCGAATCAATCTGGTTCTGAATGGCGCGGAGAAGCTCCTCCTCGCTCATGCGCCCGCCCATATCGCCGGCATTGCCAAAGCTGTCGTCGATCTCGCTGCCCTGGCCCGAAAGCAGCAGTTTCACGGTTTCGGCTTCCGGCTCCTCGGTCTCAACGCGCTTCTGCATCCCGCTGATATAATCGTCGCGCAATTCCTCGACGCCGACCGTGGCAATAGCAATCTCGCGCAGCGCCACCACGGGGTTCTTGTCATTGTCACGGTGAACGGTGGGTTCGGAACCGGCCGAAATGGCACGGGCGCGATGTGCGGACAGCAAGACCAGCTCGAACCGGTTATCGAGCTTTTCTACGCAGTCTTCGACGGTTACGCGTGCCATAGGGAGCCTCTTTCCACAGGAAGGGAGGAAGAAACGGCCAGCAACCCGAATGGCGGGGTTGCCCGGACCAGTCACAATCCAGCAAGAGGCGAGTAACTACCAAAAGAAGCCCTTGACTTCAATCGGAAATGCTCTCTATCCCCAAATCAGCCGCATTTCCGAGCTTTTCAAGCATTTGGGCCACGCCCAGACCCGAAACCGGATGGGTCCAGTCAGGCGCCACATCAAGCAGCGGCACCAGCACGAAGGCCCGCGCCGGGATCCCGGGATGGGGCAGGCTGAGCGGAATAGGGCCGTTTCCGGCAGCAAAACCCGAAATACCACCCTGATTCTCAATCCGGCCCTGATAATCGAGCAGATCAAGATCGACCACGCGCGCGCCCCATCGTTCGATACGGACCCGCCCAAGCTCCGCTTCGATCCGGTGCAAAAGAGCCAGCAGCGCCTCAGCACCCATCCCCGTCCCCAGTCGCGCGGCGGCGTTGACGAACATGGGCTGTGGCCGGGGTCCCATGGGATGGGTTCTGTACCAGCGCGAGCAGGCCTCGATCACGACACCCTGATCTGCAAGCAGGGACAGCGCCGCACTCAAGGTTTCGCGTGGGTCGCCAAGCTCTGACGGCAGATTTGCACCCAGACCAATTAATATCATGTGATGTTTTTTAAATACTCTTACATTCCAATACGAGAAAAATGATTATATTACCAAAATGGTTTACGCAAAGGCGTTGAACAAAGATCAATTTAACCGGCGGGCAGAAGTCTCGGGGGATACTGCAAGGGACGGCAGGTTTTCTCAAAACACCCCGCCGCAGAGGTGGAACGAATGCATTTTTATCCTGCAGAGCGTGTTGCTCTCTTTATCGACGGCGCGAATTTGTATTCAGCCGCTCGCTCTCTTGGCTTCGACATTGACTATCGCCGGATGCTTGAGCTTTTTCGCAGTAAAAGCACGCTGATCCGCGCCTATTACTACACGGCGTTGCTGGAGGATCAGGAATATTCCCCCATCCGCCCGTTGATCGACTGGCTGGACTACAATGGCTATACAGTTGTGACCAAGCCCGCGAAAGAATTCGTGGATGCGACCGGGCGGCGCAAGTTCAAGGGCAATATGGACATAGAGCTTGCCGTTGACGCGCTTGAGTTGGCCGACAAACTCGATCATCTCGTGATTTTCTCCGGTGACGGCGACTTCCGGCGTCTGGCCGAGGCGATCCAGCGCAAGGGCAAACGCGTCAGCATCGTCTCGACGATCCGCAGCCAGCCGCCCATGATAGCGGACGAACTGCGTCGTCAGGCTGACCTTTTCGTCGATCTGGAAGAACTGCGCTCCACCATCGGCCGCAATCATGAGAGCCGGACGCCCGCCGTGCAGGCGCCCGCATATGAATATGACGATGAAGACGAAGGCGCAGACGCCACCGCATAAAGCCTGCATTCCAGACGCGCGCTTGTCATGATGCCGGGGTCCACCCCGGCATCGCCATTTCCACTCAGCCCTGCGCCGGAAGCACGCTCATCGGATCCACCGCCTTTGAGCCCTTGCGGACCTCGAAATGGAGCTGCGGCGAGGTCACAGAGCCCGTCTGGCCGACGAGCGCGATGGGTTGGCCCTTTCTCACCGTCGCGCCACGGGCCACCAGCAGTTTCTGGTTATGGGCATAGGCGGTCATCACCCCGTTCGCCTGCTTGACGATAAGCAGGTTGCCATAGCCTTTCAGCTCGTTGCCCGCATAGGCGACGGTGCCGTTGTCGGCGGCCACAACCTGGCTGCCTGCCGCCGCCGCTATGTTGATTCCATCATTGCGCGTACCGCCCTCCTGGCTGCCATAGGCTGAAATGACCCGGCCCCGCACCGGCCACATCATCCCGGCTGACGGGATCACGCTCGCCGCAGCAGCGGGCGCAGGCGTTGGCGTGGACGCTGCGGGAGCGGGAGTCGAGGCGGGAGCGGGCGCCTCAGCCGGCTGGGATACCGCCATCCCGGACGATGAGGACGGGGCCGTGCCAGAGGACGCCTGTACAGAGGCTGGCGCGTTGGACGGAGCCGGTGAGGGACCGGGCGGTGGCAGGGCGGAGGAACTGATCGCGCCCGAGGGCTGCCCCCCTCCCTCAGCCGGGGCGGCAGGCGCCACCGCGCCATATTCCGTGTCCAAAGCCGCGGCCGTCGCGGTTGACGCACTGGCTTCGGCGGGCAACTGGAGCTTCTGGCCTTCAGAAATGGTATAGGGCGCAGGCAGGTCGTTCAGGCTGGCAAGCGTCGCCATATCGATGCCGAAACTGCGGGAAATTCCGTAGAGCGTGTCATTTTTGCGCACGGTGTAATAGCGCCCGGCCGGGATCACCAGCTTTTGCCCGACCGCGACCGTATAGGGCGGCGTCAGCCCGTTGGTGTCGATGATGGCACGGATCGGCACCCCCGACGTGCGCGCGATGCGATAGAGCGTATCGCCGGACTTGACCGTGACCGTATAGGAACCGCCGTTCGACTGGATGGGAGAGGCCGCGTTCGGCCCCATGCCCGGCTGATCCCACCATGGGGCCGGACTGCTGCAACCGGCAAGCGTCAATATTACGAGAAGGCAGGCAAAAGAAGGCCCCATGCCAGCAGGGCACGGCACGCTGTCATTCCGGCGTTTTCCTGCTGTTCCCTCGATCATGCCCTTCCCGACGCGCTCTGGACCTCTGCCCCGCCAAGTTCATCATGATTCGCGCGCGACGCCTGCCACCAGCGGCACGAATCTGACCGGCATCAGGTCCTCGCGAATCACACCCTCCTCGGTGCGGATGATGCGAACGAGGTTTTGTACCCCGCGCGACCCCGGCACCGCTACCGGCAGAACCATGATTCCACCGATCTTGAGCTGCTCGACGAGCTTTTGCGGCACATCGCTGGCCGCCGCCGTGACGATGATGCGGTCAAACGGAGCCTGTTCGGGCCAGCCCTCATTGCCGTCGGCAACCTTGGAGGTGATGTTGTGGAGGTGCAGCGCCTCGAAGCGCCGGACCGCGTCGCGCAGCAGCGTGCGGTAGCGCTCGACCGTGTAGACCCGGCGGCAGAGCCTTGAGAGCACGGCGGCCTGATAGCCCGAGCCGGTGCCCACTTCCAGCGCTTTCATCCGGTCGCCCACCTCAAGTTTTTCGGTCATGTAGGCGACGATGAAAGGCTGGCTGATGGTCTGGCCGCACTCGATGGGGAGAGCGTGATCCTCATAGGCCTGACGCCTGAACGAGGTGTTGATGAAGGTTTCGCGCGGCACCCGCTCCAGCGCGGCCAGCACGTTCTTGTCGCTGATCCCCTGCTTGCGCAGAGCCATGACAAGCTCGATCTTCTCCTGGTCGAACTCATCGCTCATGGATCGCCCGCCTGCCCGCTCACCCTGGTCCACCCCGTGTCAGCCTAACGCTTTTCTGATTGCATTGCCCGTGCGTGCATGCGTCAGGTTCATATGCAACGGCGTGACCGAAATCCAGCCATTATAAATGGCGTGAATGTCGGTGCCGGTGCGCGGCTTGCTCGCGATCCGCTCGAAACCCAGCCAGTAGTAGGGATTGTGCCGCGCATCGATGCGCCTGTCGACGTGGAGCAGCGACTGGTCGCGTTTGCCCTGGCTCGTCACCTCCACGCCCTCCACGGCTTTGGGGTCCACATCCGGGAAATTGAGGTTGATCAGCACATCGCCCGGCCAGCCCGCCTTCAGCAACTTCTCGATTATACCCGGCGCATGGGTCTCGGCGCAGGCCCAGCGCACCCGCGGACTCGCGTCGAAGCCGAAGGCCTGCGACAGGGCGATCGAGGGAATGCCGAGCTGGGTACCCTCCATCGCGCCCGCGATAGTGCCGGAATAGGTGACGTCATCGGCGATGTTCTGGCCGCGATTGACGCCCGAGAGCACCAGATCGGGCAACTGGTCTTCCATGATGACTTTCGCCGCCATCATCACGCAATCGGTCGGGGTGCCGCGCACCGCGAACTTCTTCGGCCCCAGCTTGCGCACGCGCAGCGGGTGGGCGAGCGTAAGCGAATGGGACGCGCCGGACTGCTCGTCCTCGGGCGCGACGATCCAGATGTCATTGGAAAGCTTCCGCGCGATCTTCATCAGCACCTTCAGCCCCGGCGCGTGGATGCCGTCATCATTGGTGAGCAGAATGCGCAGCGGCTTGTTCTTGCTGGTCTTGACCACGGGAACCCTTTTCAGTGTCTGGAGGAGGGGGAAGGGTATCGCGTCATCTACTCCGCCCGGATCTCGGCAAGGCCGCCCATGTAGGGCCGCAGCGCCTCGGGGATTTCGATGGAGCCATCCGCGCGCTGATAGTTTTCCAGCACCGCCACCAGCGTGCGCCCGACCGCGAGCGCGGAACCGTTGAGCGTGTGGACAAAGCGCGTGGTCTTCTCGCCGCGGGGCCTGAAGCGGGCCTGCATCCGGCGCGCCTGAAAATCGCCGCAGACCGAGCAGGATGAAA
>JAATFR010000383.1 GCA_015655095.1 Hyphomicrobiales bacterium
AACAGCCGCGTGGACCCCATAAATATCCCCGGAAAAGTCGAAGATATGGACCTCCAGCATCACGTCGGCCTTGTTGAAGGTCGGGCGGCGGCCAAGGTTGGCGACACCACTGTAAACGCCCTTGTGGGGGCCTTCCTCGATCTCGATGCGGACGGCATAGACGCCGAAAGCCGGATGAACATGATCTTCCAGCGGGAGGTTCGCGGTCGGGAAGCCGATGGTGCGGCCCCGCTGGTCGCCGGTGATGATCTGCGTCTCCACGCTCCAGGGGTGCCCCAGAAAGCGGGCGGCGGCGCGCGGATCACCCTCAGCCAGCAGTTCGCGGATACGGGTCGAGGAATAGGCGCCATCCCCGTCCCGGACTTCATCGATCACGCTGACGCCGAATCCTTCCATCTCGCCCATATAGCCGAGCACGGCTGCATCCCCGCCGCGACCCTTGCCGAAGCGGAAATCATAACCGGCGATGACATGGCTCACATGAAGCCCGTTGACCAGAACGTCGAGCACGAAATCAGGCGCCTCGCGCCGTGACATGGCCTCATCAAACGGCAGGGCGGCCAGAATCTCGACGCCAAGCGTCTCCAGCAGCCGCGCCTTGGCCCGGAACGGCGTGAGGCGGAAAAAGGGTTCATCGGGAAAGAAAAACTGACGCGGATGCGGCTCAAACACAAGCACGCCCAGCGGCACGCCCATTTCATCCGCCCTGGCCTTGGCCACCGCGATCACCTGCTGATGGCCCAGATGCACGCCGTCGAAATTTCCCAGCGCATAGACAGCACCGCGAAGCGCAGGCGCTACTGGCTCAAAATGACGGATGATCTGCATGGGCGGAGACTGTCGCTTGAAGATGAAAAGCATGACGGGATAGCCCCGCTGTGCAGCCTATGGCATGGCGGATTGCGCCACGCGCGTCAAGCTGGAGCGGTCAGGCCCCTGCCGGGGCCACAGGACGGGAAGGCACCATGATCAGCGCCTCGCCATCCAGCACCAGCGTGTCGCCCACATGAGCCTCGCAGGCGAGGGTGACGCGGTTTTTGGTTCGGTCGATCGCGGTGACGGTCGCGGTCGCCTTCACCGTATCGCCGGGCCTGACAGGCGCGCGGAAGCGCATGGTCTGTGACATATAGATGGCGCCCGGCCCCGGCAGGCGGGTGCCGAGCACCGCCGAAATGAGGCCCGCGCTCAACATGCCATGGGCGATGCGACCGCCGAAGCGCGTCGCTTTCGCATAATCTTCATTAATGTGAAGCGGATTGGTGTCGCCGGAAACACCCACAAAGAGGGTGATATCCGCTTCCGTGATGGTCTTGGCAAAGGAGGCAGACATGCCTTCCGCCAAATCCTCGATAAAATATCCCTCACTCATGGAAACGCTTTCTTTGGCTTCAGGCGCCCCAGACGAGACGCGGCAGGGCGGCAACAGGTTTAACTCCCGCCTCATGGCAGAACGCCGCCAGCAGGGCCGGATCGGGCTCTTTGACATTATCCCCGAAACGGGCTGCAGCAATGCCCCCGGTGATGAACAGAGCATCGATGCCTTCGCCCTGCGCGCCCAGCATATCGGTGCCGATACCATCGCCAATAGCCAGGATGCGGTTGTCGGGAATGACGGAACCGTGAATACCGGCCAGACGCTGGCGGGCCAGCCCATAGATGGGCGCGTGGGGCTTGCCGAAATAGATGACGACGCCACCCAGTTCCTCATAGACACGCGCCAGCGCACCAGCGCAATAAATCTGGGTGTGGCCCCGGTCGACGATGATGTCGGGGTTCGCGCAGACCAGCGCCAGCCCCTTGCCCTCCCAGCGGGAAAGCGCGCCGGCATAATCGTCCGGGCTCTCGGTATCATCGTCGAACAGGCCCGTGACCAGCACGAAATCCGCCTTGTCCTCACCGACCAGTTCAATGTCGATGCCCTCGAACAGCGGCAGATCCCGGTCGGGCCCGATATGGAGAACCCGGCTGCCAAGCGATGCAGTTTCCAGAAAGGCGCGGGTGGCGTCACCCGATGTCAGAATGCCGTCATAAGCCTCCGCGGCGATGCCGAACCCTTCAAGCTGTGGGGGAAGCGCCTCACCCGGGCGCGGCGCATTGGAGAGCAGCAGCACCCGACCGCCGCGTTTACGGAAAGTGCAAAGCGCATCGCTCACCCCGGGAAACGCCGTCTTGCCATTGTGGAGCACACCCCAGACATCGCAGAGCAGCGCGTCGTAACGGTCGGCAACCACGGCCAGCCCCGAAAGGAGCGGCACATTATGAATATCCACAATAATGCTCATTCGTTCCGAGTAATCGGTGCCTGTACTCCGGTCAAGCATATCCGTGATAGCACGTATCCCCGCTCCTCATTTTCCCATGCGAGCGATGCGATTAAGCCGCAGCCAATGCATTTTATAAGGTTCAGATGTCTGGTTCATGCGGTTTATCACGACCGGATTATGACGGCCTCGCGCATACCAGCGATCTTCGACCAGCCGGACATCTTGCCACATCTCCGCGATCATCTCTTCAGCCCTGCCTGCGTTCCCCGGCTTCCGCAATACTCCCACAACACGGGCGAGAAACGCACGCTCAAGCTGGTCGCGCTCGTCGCGGAAAAGCGCGAGCGGCCCGGCATAATCCTCCAGCATGGCGCGATGCAGCCGCTCATGCCGCCACCACAACGTTCCGGGGTCATATTGATCGCCTGGCGCGGGACCAAAATCGGGCAGGGCCGTTTTTTCGCCCGATCCGAAAAGAACCGGCTTGAACAAGGATGTCTCAGGCGCGGAACTTGCCGTCAGCCAGTGGACCGCCTTGCCGTTTCCAAGTTCCGCAACCCAGCTCGCGCTCGTCTGGCCGAACCGGCGCTGAGGCCCCCAGGAGGCGTGCGCGCAGATGGCGCCGCCCATCACCCCATCAGGACGCCAGCGGTGATCGCGGGCCGCCTGCGCTCCATGATCGCGCAAGGCGGAAAACATCGTCTTGACATTGATTGATTTTCGCCCATATCCGAACAGATCGCTCGAACGGCGCCAGCGCGCCGCGCCCGAGGCGAACCGCGAGCGGGTCCGGTTGGCATAAGCCCCTGCGAAATCGAAGTCTGCCTCATCAGCCGTGGCCCCCGCTCCAGCGACAGCCGCAGCGGATCCATGCCGATCAGCGACGGCTCCTTCTGCGGCGGGATTCTGGCATGAACGGCCTCATTGGCCTCGCGGTCGGAATTCTTGGCAAAAATGAGCATGCTCGCCACCGTCGCCGGTAGGGGCCCCATTGTGGCACACATGCTCAGTCACCCGGTTCCAGAGGCCTGCCCTTTGGAGAAACCAAGACCCCTTCCGCCGCCGTTCACGGGCGCCCGACTGGGTGTTGGTACTTTTTTGGAAAGCACCAACACCCAGTCTGAGCTGTAAATGACCCTTACAAACACGAAATTGCGAACGGCCTTACCCAGCACCCCAGACCTCATCCTGACGGCAGGTACATGCCTGTCAGGACGAGATTACCAAGTCAGACGGCGGTAACGCTGCGCTGGAGTTCGGGGTAGACGCCGTTGATGGCAAAGCTGCCCACGTCTCTATCGCGGTAAATACGCGGATTGTGCGACGTGATAGTTCGGGCGTTGCGCCAATGCCGGTCAAGGCTCAATCCCCGTTTAGCCGCGGACGCGCCAAGCGCATCGAAGAGGATAGTGGTCGCCTCGAGCGTCAGGCTTGTCACTACCGTTACGGCCTGACTGACTTCCAGATCGGCGAATGTGACGGTTTTGTCCTCTCCTGGAGCATAATTTTCATTGCGGGAGTCATAGGCTCGCTGCAAAGCCTGAGCCGCCTGGAGGACAATGGCGGCCGTGCCATACGCAGCTCCACGGACGCGCCCAATGACCTGCAATATCTGAGGATCGTCAGCGGCGCGGGGCGCATTGCCATGTCCATAGACGCGCGTGCGTTCCTTGACGAGGCGGGCCACGTCTTCGGCAGCGGCGCGCGCGATACCCGACAGCGTTGCCAGATGGACGAGCTGAAAGAAGGGACCGACATATTTACACCGCCCACCCGGCGGCCTTAACAATTCAGCTTCTATGGTGACATCCGAAAATCGCGCGGTTCCGCTCGCCGTGAGTGCCTGTCCGAAACCGTCCCAGTCATCGACCACCTCAACGCCGGCTGCGTGGCGGGAAACAACAGCCCCAACAGGCTCGCCATTCTCATCCGAGGCTCCGAGATTGATCCAGTCAGCGAACAGAGAGCCCGTGGTATAATATTTTTCACCATTCAGCAGCCATTTGTCGCCATTCTTGACGAGTCTGGTCGATGATTTTCCAATCTGCTTGCCTTCTCCCACCTCCGAAAAGCCATTGCCGACAAGATTACGCCCAGCGAGTCTTGCAAGCCATGTCTCTTGCCATTTCGCCGCTTTTGAATTGAGAACATCCTCGGTGAAGCCGAAATGCGGCCGCAATATATTCGTTACATTGGGATCGGCCGCAGAAAGCTCGATCAGGAGATTGAAAAGTTCGGGCAGAGTAGCGCCCAACCCGCCCGTTTCGCGCGGCAGGCGCAGTGTCGTGAAGCCGGATTCGCGCAGCCACTCAAGCTCTTCACGAGGCAAATGCCGATCAAGATCGCGCGTCACGGCATTGGCGCGGATGCGCTGAAAGATCGGGCGAAACGGCGACGCCAGCTTTTCATAATTTCCGCCTGGACCCGCGCCCCAGCCAAGATCTATCTGTGTCATGAACATTTCCGGTTTAAACTGATACGCTAACGGATCAGTAGTTTTTCATATAATGGGCGGCTGATGCACGTTGCTTCGCCTGCAATGTTGAAGACAGAGCACCGTCGTCAGGACCGCTCCAATGGCAGGTTGGCTCCAAAGAACGGATGACCTTTGCTGAAGACGGTTCCTGTCCGGACGCCTGACAACGCCAGCCCCTCTCCTGCATCGGCCACCGCCGGGATCTCACACCTTCACTTTCATCAGAGCCAACTCTCCTGTCAATGCAAATATATTGATTCTATCTAATTACTATAGTATTTACCGACACGCCCCCGGATCATCAGGGAAGTTTATTCGCAGGACCATGACTTATGTCAGCGCCGCCCTCTACAATAGCCCGCCACCCGCGCATCAGGCTTGGATTTCTCAGCCACGTAGCCGGGAACGGTGCTCCGGAAAAAATCCTCCGGGAAACAATCGACTTGTTTGTACTGGCGGAAGAATTGGGATTTGCGTCAGCCTGGGTTGCGCAACATCACATTCGCGCTGAAAATGGAATTCTGCCGTCACCTTTCGTTTTTCTTTCCGCTGTTGCTCAGCACACAAAACATATCAGGCTTGGCACGGCGGTGGTAATGCTGCCGCTCGAAGATCCCATCCGAGTTGCAGAAGATGCCGCCATTGCCGATCTGTTAAGTGGCGGTCGCCTGGAGATTGGCCTTGGCACCGGAGCTGACCTCGCCACTTACCAGACCTTTGGTCTCGATCACGAAAACAGGCGCGAGCGGCATGTCTTTTTTCGCGCTCAACTGGAAGCGATGTTGTCGGGTAGCCCCCCTGAAAATGGCACTCACCTTCATCCCCACGTTCCTGGCCTGGCGGAGCGCATCTGGTGGGCGACGGGAAACATAGACAGCGCAATTGAAGCCGGAAAGGCCGGCAAGGGCTTGCTGCTTGGCCGGTTGGCTCCCAACCGGCTTGAGGGCGTTGGCGAGGTGCAGTTTCCGCTGATCCAGTCTTACCTCGAAAATTTCAGGTCTTCGTCCGCAACTACTCCCCACATTGGGGTAACCCGGACCATCTATCCCGCAGAAAGCAAATCGGAGGCTGTGCGCGTGCTGGAAGAAGGGACTCGTCGATGGAGCGCACAGGCTATGAAAGACAGTGGCTGGGAGGATGCGAGCATCGATAAGATCTTTTTACAGAATAATATTATTACCGGATCCAGTGAAAATATAGTCGCCTCCCTTCTGGCCGACAGGGCGGTGGCCAATTGCACGGATCTGCTCGTTCAGTTTCAACCGGGTGAACCCGGTTTCAAGGAAGCCTCGCGTGCTTTACGCATCGTTGCAGAAGAAATTGCTCCGCTCCTGACCTATCCCGCGGACGATGTACCACTTTCCCATGGCCGCAATGGCAAAGAGATCAAAACCCATGCGTAACATCAATTATCGTCTTCTGGGCCTGTCAGCGCTTTTGATTGTTTTTGGCTTTGGTTTCTGGGCAAGCGCAGAAGAAGCCTCCAGGCCGCTCGACCTGTCTGACGTCACTATTGTCGTCGGAACGCCAAACAAGACCGGATTGCGCCGCTCGCTTATTGCATCTGGTCAGGACAAAAATCTGCCCTACAAAATCAAATGGGCTGTTTTCGATTCCACGCCCCCCCTTACGGAAGCGCTGCGCGCCGGCAAGGTGGATATCGGCGGGGGCGGAGAGACAGGCGTCCTGTTCGCCATTGCGAACGGTGCAAAAATAACAATCCTGGCGGGTACGGCTCTGGATACAACTCAGGCCGGCTATAAAAGCGATGTGCTGGTACTGAAAGATAGCCCACTCAAGTCCCTGGCGGATTTGCGCGGCAAAAAAATAGGTATTCCTTATTACACCGCGCAGCATTATCAGCTCGCCAAGGCGCTTGATGCCGCGGGCATCCCATGGGATCGCAGCCTCATATTGAATCTGAACACGGTAGACGGTCTTTCAGCGCTGCTTAACAAGCAGATAGATGCATTCGTTGTCTGGGATCCCAATGCGGCTATTGCCGAAACACAATATGGCGCACGTGGCATAGCTTCCTTGCGGAATGCGGTTCACACTGCCGGCATGCTTTATGCGCCGACTGATGCCATTAACGATCCGGCAAAGAAAGAAGCCTTGCGGGACCTTACGCGGCGGATCATTCGGGCACAGGCGTGGGTGCAGCAGCACAAGGAAGAGTGGGCGCAAGAAATATCGACGCAGGCCCAGATTCCATTGGCAGCCGCGCTGTTGACCACAACCCGTTCAGGTGCCCGATACGTGCCTGCAGGCGATCCGGCAACTCTTTCCCTCTGGCAACAGGAAATCGAGTATTTTCACAAGCTTGGACAGTTCCGGTCTGAATTCAAGATTTCGGATTTTGTCGCTACCGATTTTGACGACATTGTGCGGGAGGAAAATGCCCGCATCGAGGCCGGAAAATCAGTAACAGAAACACCCTGAGAGGGCGTCCAAATACCCATCTCACCCGGCCCGCCAGCCTCATCACCGTCTTAGTCCGGCGTGTCTCGCCGGCTTGTTCTGAGTAAGGATTAATATGATCCGGCATATCATCGGCAAGCAACGGCCGGCCAATCGCAAGTTGAAGCTCAGGAAGAACTGAAGATGTCTATCTCGAGGCGACACGTATTGCAGCTGGGTTTGGCTGGCATGCTTCTTCCATGGGGTTTTTCAGCGAAGGCCGACACGCCCTATCGCGGCGGGAGACTGATCATCGGTCAGTTTCCCGAAGCGACGCTGATGACAAGTGGCATTTCCACCGAGGGTATAGCCCAGCAGGTGTCCTCCAAGATTTTCGATGGGTTGCTGGCCTATGACGTGAACCTCAATCCAGTTCCGCAACTCGCGACGGCATGGAATGTTTCATCTGACCAATTGCGCATCAGCCTGACCCTCCGGCCCGGCGTCAGGTGGCATGATGGAAAGCCCTTCACCTCGGCGGACGTCGCGTTTTCGACTCTCGAGCTCTGGAAAAAGTTTCATAGCCGCGGCAGATCCACATTTGCGAATGTCGTTGCTGTCGACACGCCGGACCCGCTCACTGTGGTTTTTCGCTTGTCAAAGCCTGCGCCGTATCTTCTATCGGCATTAGGATCATCGGAGTCTCAGGTTCTGCCACGCCATTTGTATGAAGGGACGAACATTCTTCTGAATCCCTATAATTTGGCACCCGTCGGTACCGGGCCGTTCCGTTTCGTTGAATGGAAGCGTGGAGAATATATCGCCCTGAAGCGTAATCCCGACTATTGGGATCAACCAAAGCCCTATCTGGATGAAATCATATTCCGCGTCTTGCCCGATCCCGCAGCGCAAAGCATTGCGCTTGAGACCGGCGAAATACACTTGAGCGTATCGCTGCCACCCAGCGATATTGATCGTCTTTCGAAGGTGCCGACACTGACAGTCGACACGCCTGCCGCCCGGTCGTTCTTATATAATGGCCTTGCCTTCAATCTCGATAAGCCGATTTTTCAGGATGTACGTGTCCGCCGAGCCATCGCACATGCGCTGGACATTAATTTCATTCTTCAGAAAATCTATTACGGTTACGGACTGGTAGGTACGGGGCCGTTGCCGCCGCGCTTTAAGCCTTTTTATACCCCGGATGTTCCCGGCTATCCCTACAATCTTGCGCGCGCTAACGAGCTGCTCGATGAGGTGGGGTTGAAGCCAGATGGCAATGGCGTAAGAATCTCAGCTGTCCTTCGCCCTCAGCCGGGTGGAGAAACATCACTCCGGCAAGCTGAATATATCCGCACCTCGTTGCGACAAATCGGTATCGCGCTCGACGTGCAATGGGATGATTTTGGGGGTTTTATCCGGCGCATTTATACCGAACGCGATTTTGATGTTACGACTTACCTCGGTCAGGCTGGTCCTGATCCGGCAATCGGAACCCAGCGCATCTACTGGTCGAAGAACTTCAAACCTGGCGTCGCTTTTTCCAATGTCGCTCATTACTCGAATCCGAAAGTAGATCAGCTGCTTGAAGAGGCGCAGGTTGAGACGAATTCAGAGCGGCGTCTGGGCCTCTACAACCAGTTTCAGCGGTTGGTGCAGACAGACCTCCCTCTGATTCCACTGGTTGCAGCGGAAACCATCCCACTGAGAAATCGTAGGCTCATCGGCTACAACAGCGGCGCCGATGGGATATTGGAGAATTTTTCCTCTGCGCAACTGTTGCCCGAATAGTCTTTCGGGTGGGGATATTGCCCAGGACATAAAGCTACAAGATGAAGCGAAGAGAAGGCTCTTAATCCCCCTTTCCACCCTGTCTCCCGACGCTCAAGTGTTTTTAACTTGCTTTCGGCAGATCGTAGCGTGACGAAAGATATCGCCTGATCTCGGCCTCGCCATCGATGAAGCGATTGCCATTGAATGACTTCACCGCAATAGCAGGATCGACCGCTTGTGTTGCCCCCTCCAGCACAAGCACCGGCAAGGACTGGTTATCAGCACCTATAAGGTCGATGACAGGTTGGCGGGGCCGCGGAAAGGCAAGGTAGTAGACGTCTATGAGGTCCCGAAGCCTTGGGAAGAAGCCGAGAAACCCCTCGATGGTGGCGCAGCTCGGGCAATAATAAAGATTACCGTCTTCCTTCTCGAATCCCGGCTTTAGCAGAAACAATCGGTCAGCCATTTCGCTCATCCTCTTTTCCAGATTTGGTTGGCGACGCAAAGAGCCTCAGACTTGGGCGTGCACCATTAAGATAATAGTTGCCGACGGTGTGGAATTTCCATCTGATCGGATCGTGGACAGTGTGTGCGCGCGCATTGCGCCAATGCCTGTCCAGATTGTATTTTTCGAAGGTCGAGCGCGCGCCTGTCAGTTCAAACAATTTGTTTGTGGCCAGCAAGGCCGCCTCCGCCGCAAGCACCTTCGCCTCGGACATGGCAACGGTGGCCGCCGCATTATTATCGGGATTCGGGTCCGCGACTGCCACATCCAGAATGTCCGCTGCGCGTTCTAAAGCAGATTCGGCGGCATGCAGGCGAATTTTCAGATTGCCGATTTCAGCGATTAGGTAAGGTTCATCCCAGCTTTTCTCCAGGCTGCCGCCCGTGGCCGAACGCGAATACTGGTGGATGAACCTTATGGTTTCCTCGACCGCGGCCCTCGCAATTCCGGTATCGATGCCGACATGGGTGAGATGCGTGACGGCCTCCTGCGGAAAGCTCTCATAGACCCTGTATATCGGCAGGACGTGATTGCAGGGAACCGTCACATTGTCGATCAGCACAGTGCCACTGGCCGTCGTCCGCTGGCCGAAGCTGCTCCAGTCGTCGATGATGGAAAGACCCGCCGTTCCTGCAGGCACCACAGCCACCAGCATGCGATCCTTTTCATCGCGGGCGATGACCGTGATATAATGGCTAAAAAGCGCGCCGGTCGCGTAGAATTTCCGGCCGTTCAAGACGTAATTGTCGCCTTTCTTCACGATGCGGGTCTGCAAACCCGGTCCGTCTTCCCCACTCTCGGAGGACGCATTCCCAAGACGGTAACCTGCCAGAATCCTGCCAAGGAAAAGACTGCGCTGTTCCGGTGTGCCGATCGCGCGGATGAAATAGACAGCGCTGTTATGATTCTGCGCGATCTGTCCAAGCGAGGGGTCGGCGGCGGAGATGATCGCGTAAACCTTGCCGACGGTGACATAGGAGAGGCCTGCGCCACCATACTCCTTCGGCACGGCGATGGCCCAGAGACCGCTTTGGGAGAAACGGTCCAGTTCGGCATAGGGCAATATGCGGTCACGGTCGCGCGCGGCCGCCCCGGCGGCAAAGTCCGCCGCCAGCCTGTGCGCAATCTCGATTGCCTCATCGTCACTTCGAATAATATGGGCCGGTTCAGCCGGTTTGTGTCCAGGAGCCGATGCGGCACCATGCTGCTGCGCAGCCATGCTGTGCTCCTTCAATAGGCGACTGTGAAACGCCGCCGCAGATGAGCTGGCTTTTCCAGCTCGTCTATGATGGCTATGGCGAAATCGGCTCGGGATATCCGGCTTTCGCCATTTTCGTCGCGCAGAAGATCATCAAGTCCAAGCCTGAAACGTCCAGTCCGTTCACCGGCCTCTATGCGCCTTGGCGGCGAGACGTAAGTCCAATCAAGCCCGTTATCACTCTTGGAAAGACCATTCAGGATTTCCGCATTCGCCAGGGTTGGGCCCCGGTTCTCCAGCGGGTACTCGTCGGAATCAACAACAAGCACGCCGGGCTTCGCCCACAGGCTGCCGACGCCACCAACCAAAACAAGACGCTTTACGCCGGACCTTTGGGCCCCACCGATAATGGCCTTATGGGATTGTCTGAGGCGGTCAGGCTTACCGGCTAAAGGCTCCGATCGATCCGGACTGAACGCGCTGACGAAAGCGTCATGACCGGAAACGATTTCGGCAATGCCGCCCTCATCATAGGCGTCGCCCACGGCAACAAAGAGATTCGCTTCCAAAGGGATGCGAGTGGCCGTCCTTACGATCGCCGTAACCTGATGACCGCGCCTTAAAGCTTCCTGTCGAATCTCTGCCCCGATATTTCCAGCAGCGCCCAACAAAGCTATTTTCATTTTTTCCCCATTCGACCCCATGCAGTGAAGTCTGCAGCCTTTTTTGAAAGCGAGCCGGTAGCGAGCCTGCAGGCCATTGTGCAGCTCCGCACACAGGCGGAGACGCACATACTCTTCATGCAGAAAACCATTTAGTCAATTATATATATAGACTTAATGTATTAAATATTGCGTCCCGACCAGGCAGTGATTTGTGATCGCATATCTGGAAAAATCAACTCTGCGCCGAAAATCAGGGCTCGGGTTCATCATTTTATTGTGCGAAAATGCCTATTGCACAACCATTTCTTGTTCGAGAACTAGTCTGTACGTGTGCTGATCGTTTCGGTATGGCAGACTTCAAATTGTGAAACCAGCTTTTACCCAAACCATAATCCGACATTTGATATTGCGTTTATTCCATAGTGAATTTATAGACATAAAATAGTAATGGCCCATAGCTAGATTCTTCACGGAACTTCTTCCTTCGAGCCGGAATTTGGCTGCTCCGAATTGCATACACGGATCAATCCGGGAAGCACGGCGCCAGCACGAAGAGCCGTGAAAAGAAAAATTGTTGACGTAAGGTTTGAAAATGAGGGGCATAAGATGAGTGTTTCAAGTTTAGAATTATTGCGTAACCGGGGGAGGTTGCGAGGGAACAGATATGTGAAATTTCTTCTGGTTTCGACGCTGTTGATCTCCGCAGCTCCTGAAGCGCGCGCGCAGCAAGATTCGTCGCCTGAGAAAAAGGTGGCGCAGAGCGAAACCAACGCGGCACAGACAACCCAGTCAGATACTGACACCCAGGTCGAGACGATCACAGTAACAGGACAGCGCGAGACAGCAGCCAAGGCACAGGTCAGTACCGACCCGACATCCGCGATCGCGACGACTTTTTCGCTAAACCAGAAAGATTTCAACAGCGTGGTCACCGCCACGACCGTGGACTTGATACGTACCATTCCCGGTGTGAACGGCGGCTATGTCAACGGCGGCATCGCGAACGGACTGGGACTTCGCGGCTGGTCGGGCACCGGCGACGGAACCAGCATCGCTGCCTATATCGATAATGCGCCTGTCAACTATCTGTCAGGCGGCAACAGCAATGGTTATCTTGAACTCCATCCGCTGATTCCTGAGACCGTCGAAACCCTTGACCTCGTCAAAGGTCCGTTTTCGGTCCGCTACGGCGGTCCCTTTTCTTTCGGCGGCTCCCTCATCATCAACACTGCCGACTATATCCCTACAGGTTTCAAGCAATCCATTGGCTCCTTTGGCCGGACGCGCTCTTTGGCGAACTACGGCTACAACAGCGGCGATGTAAAATTCTATTCGATCCTTGAAGGATTCCACGAAGACGGTTACCGGCAAAACGCCTACACAAAGCGGGTCAACTCATTTACAAAGCTGACTGTGCCCATTGGAAGCGGAACGCTGAGGTCCAGCTTCCAGTTTTTTCAGAACAACTTTGGGCAGCCTATGTATCCACCA
>JAATFR010000006.1 GCA_015655095.1 Hyphomicrobiales bacterium
CACGGCCGCTTCGTTCCCTTCCACACAGGCGTGAAGCTGTGCATCGAAAGAACGACCGGCAGGTGGCCGGCGGCGCGCGCCCGCGCGATCTGCGCTTCGATCGCTCCATGATATGGCGCGTGATAGTCGGCGAGCCTGCGCGCAATCTCCTTAGGATCGGCGGCGCGATTGCCTGGAATGATCCGCCCGTCCGACAGTTTCATCACCAGCGTGGGATCATCCTCGCCCCGATTGAGATCAATCAGCAGGCGCGAATAGCCTGCCAGCAGCGCCGGGCAATCCAGCAGCCGGGAAAGCTCCCGCGACACGCCCGCCGCCCCGATGTCCGAGGCGATATGCCGGTCAAACTCGCTGGTCGGGAGCCCGAGGCTGCCGTAACCGGGTGGCAGCAAGCGGGATGCGTGGTCACACGTCACCAGAAAGGCGGGATTGCCTTCATGATTCACAAGCTCGAAAGGAGCCACCCCTGTATCAGGAGCAAATGCTGGGTCTTCTGTCATGGGCGCGAGGATTTCGATCCGAAGGCACAGGAACACGGGTCAGGGTTCTATACATAAGCGTTCTTTGGCACAGCGTCAGCCAGGATATGGCTCACGTTGAATCACTTTTCATGGAGCTTCCGGTCACCACGACCCGATTGTCTGTCCAAAATTTGACGCAAGAACATTATAAGTAGGCCCCGGCGGAGACGTGTCATCCCGATAACTGTCGCCAATGGCCCAATGGAGTTCCTTATGCGCAGACGTAACGTCAAGATCATCGCGACTCTGGGGCCTTCATCTGACCGACCTGAAACGATCAAGGCACTGTTCGAGGCTGGCGTCGACGTTTTCCGCATCAACATGAGCCATCTCGACCATGACGGACTGCGCCTCATTCACGGCAAGGTGCGCAGCGTCGAAAGCGAGGTCGGACGGCCCATCGGCATCCTGCTCGATCTTCAGGGCCCCAAACTGCGGATCGGCAAGCTTGAGGGCGACGCGATCATGCTGGCCCGCGGCCAGAAATTCCGTCTGGACCTCGATCCCGCCATAGGCGGACCGGACAGGGCGCCCTTGCCCCATCCGGAGATTTTTCAGGCGCTTCAACCCGGGCAGTCGCTGCTGCTCGATGACGGCAAGATCCGTCTGCTCGTGGTCGAGGTGGGCGAGGGATATGTCCAGACCGAAGTTATGGTCGGCGGCCGTCTCAGCAACCGCAAGGGCGTCAACCTGCCGGATTCGCTGCTGCCTGTGCGCGCGCTGACGGAGAAAGACCTTCGCGATCTTGAACTGGCGCTGGAACTCGGTGTTGACTGGGTCGCCCTCTCCTTCGTTCAACGTCCCGAAGATGTGGCGGAAGCCCGCAAGATGGCGCGCGGCCGCGCCGCGATCATGGCCAAGATCGAAAAGCCCCAGGCCCTCGACAAGATCGGCGAGATCATCGATATGGCTGATGGCATTATGGTCGCCCGCGGCGATCTGGGCGTGGAACTGCCCATCGAGCAGGTGCCCGGCTGGCAGAAGCGCCTGACCCGCGCCGCACGCCGCGCGGGCAAACCCGTGGTCGTGGCCACGCAGATGCTCGAATCCATGATCACCTCGCCGGTGCCGACCCGCGCCGAGGTCTCCGACGTCGCTACAGCGGTCTTCGAGGGCGCGGACGCGATCATGCTGTCGGCGGAATCGGCGGCGGGGCAATACCCGCTGGAAGCCGTCCGCATGATGAACAGCGTAGCGGTCACAGTCGAGACGGACCCAACCTATCCAGCCATCATCTATGCCCAGACCACAGAACCGGAGGCAACCGGCGCCGATGCCATCAGCGCCGCCGCCCACACGGTCGCCGATACGCTGAAGGCCGCAGCCATTGTCTGCTATACAGACTCAGGGGCGACGGGACTGCGTGCCGCGCGCGAGCGGCCCCATGTGCCGATCATGGCGCTGACGCCCCGGATCGAAACCTCGCGCCGGCTCACCCTCGTCTGGGGTCTTGTCTGTGTACTGACCGACGATGCCCGCGACGTCGACGACATGGTGGACAAGGCCTGCACGATCGCATTTCAGGAAGGCCTGGCCGAACCCGACCAGCGGCTCATCGTCATCGCCGGCATCCCCTTCGGCACGCCGGGCGCGACCAATCTGCTCCGCGTCGCCTATGTGGCAAAGAAACACGCCATCGCAAGGACATGAAAAAGGCGGGGCTTATATGCCCCGCCCCTCAACCTCGATCTGCAGGCGCTTGATGGAGGCTTTGGCGTCATCGAGCCAGGGATCGAGCGCAAGGGCGCGGCGATAGAGGTCGA
>JAATFR010000073.1 GCA_015655095.1 Hyphomicrobiales bacterium
CTGATCAATGACCGGCCCGCCAAAGCTCATCAGCGGCGCTTCCAGAAGGAGGGTGAGCCAGATGGCCATGGTGCCCCCTCAGGCTTCTAGTGTGAAAGGCGCTGTGCCCGCCGCGATACCGCCCGCCCATGCTGCGAGTTCGCCGAGGGAAACGAGCGTAGAGCCAGCAATTGAAGCATCTTCAACCAGTGTGGCCAACTGGCGCTGTTCCGCAGTGCCATACATGTGATCGAGTTTGCCCAGATGCTCAAGCAGCGCACCGGTGCCTTTTTCGCGCAGATCATTCCCGGCTTTGACGGCCTTGTAGAAGGCATTGGCGAGGCTGCGCGGCTGGCGCTCTCCCGCCTCGACCAGCACGGTATCGGCATAGCTGTAGGGAGCCGTCGAGCCGAGCTTCGCGCCGGGCGAGATGGTGGCGATGATATGGACCAGATGTTCGACGATTTTGCCCGCCAGCGAACGGTCGGCCGTTGCCCAGTCTTTCTGGTCACAGCCCTGAAGGTTTGAAACCAGCAGCGGCAGGTCGACGACGACATAGCTGTAATAAAGGCCGCTCGTCAGTTCCGTGATGTTGATATGCGCGCTGCCGTCATCGGGGGCGAGATCATCTACGGCGGTGAAATAATCCGGCTCGGTTTCGAGGCCGTTGACGGTGAAGGCATGGGCGACATGGATGGCGGCATCCGGGCGCGCCAGAATATCCCCGGTTATCATGCGCCCGAACAGCGCGGCATCTAGCCCCGCGCCTTCGCGCATGGAGGCGAAGTTGGGCTTTTCCTTTTTGAGCAGGGTGGTGATGGCAGCTTTCAGATCCTTCATGGAGGCCGCGTCGGCAACAAGCGTGCGCACCAGCGATTTCACATATTCGATTTCAGGGTGTCCGAGCACGATGACCTGGCTGGTTTTCAGTTCGGCGACATAATCCTCGCTTTTCTTCTTGGCCGCCGCCTTTTTGCTTTCGCCCAGCAATTCCGACTGGATGGCGAGGATGGCTTCCGCCACCTTGCCGGCATCGAGCCCTTCTTTTTCCACCAGCGGATCGGCGACTTTCTTCACAAAGATTTGGCGTGAGCGCACGGCCATGTCGCCGAGACCCCCAAGAGACCATTCGCCCGCTGCTTTACGCCAGTGGCGCTTGAGGGCTTGCGAGGAGACGCGACCCCGGACGGTGCCGCCGAGCGGCAGGCGCTTGGCCTGCCCCACATCATCGCGGTTGAGCAGGGCGCCGATGTAGGGCGTGAGCGTGTGGATTTGCAGGAAGCGGGCCTGGCCGGTCATGATTTTGTTCCCTCGGAGCGGGCGATGACGGTGAAATAATCGTGCGCGATCTTCCGCGCGGTATAATGTTCGCTGCCTGCGTTCTCATCCAGACGCGAGAGGGCGAAGCGGGCGAACTCAAGCCAGTCGGCTGTGCTGCCATGAGCGGCGAGCCAGCGGGCGGCGGTGACAAGTTCATCGAGAATCTGCTTTTTATCAGCGCGGAGCAGGCGCAACAGGCGTGGTTCGCTGTAGCCTGTATCCGCCAGCGCAGAGCCCACGCTTATGCCGCGGCCATTGCCGAGCGGCGCGAGAAGCGCATAGGCGGCGAACAGGGCGGCCCAGATGTTTTCCCGGTCCTTCCCGGACGAGAATTTATCCGGCACCTCCCTGGTCAGTACCCGCCAGAAAGCCTGGTTCTTTTCGCCCCGGGCCAGATGCCTGAGGTCGGCGAGTTCGCCCAGACTGACGTCCTTATCGGTCAGACGATAGGAAAGGCGGTCTATGGCGGTGCCCAGGGTCGGTTCCGCAGGGGGGACCATCCCGTCCGCCGGTGCCCCTTCAACTTCCGTGCTCATGCGGCGGTTTCCTCTTTATTGCGGGCCTCTTTATCGCGGGATTGAATCAGCGAGGCTTTGGGCAGGTTTTTGCGGATCATGCTGTAGAAAAGATTTTCCGCAGCCACGCGGGCTTTCTCGCGCCGGTCGGTCGGCACGGGAAGTTGCTGAAGGCCCTGCCTGAAACGTGTTTCGGTTATTTTGGCGAGCCAGCTTTCCCAGTCCGCCATAGCCTGCTCGTCATCCTCGGCCTCGATCTGGGTCCACAGCCAGCCAAGGAAACCCGCATCGATATCGCGGTCGAAATCCTGAACGACAGGGCGCACGCGCTCATCGCCAAAGTCGATATTATCCGGCGCGCCCTGAAGATAGGCGCGCAGTCCGGTGCGCAGGGCCTGAACGGCGTATTTGCCAACATCATCCAGCATTTTCCCGGACTTGAGTTTCAGCCGTTCGCTCACATCCTCGTCGCCGAGCCTGTCGGCAAGGCTGCGCGAGACCGGTACAATGCGTTCATGCAGCCCGTCGGTGCGGCCCTGGCCGCGCACCAGCACCGAGAACTGGAGATCCAGTTCCCTGTCCGCATCATCTTCATCCGCATGAGGCAATAGAGAGGCCGACAATCCTGCCTGGTCGGTCAATATCTGCACAATGCGGCGATAGTCGAAGCCGGCAGCGCCGATGGTGAAGGTTGTTCCGGCTTTTGTGTCAACGGGGGCCCATGGATCGCCCAGTAAACCTTTTGCCGCCGCTGCCGCTATGCGGGCTGTTTCACTGGGGCGAACCAGAGCCTCAATGAGGCTGTCGCGCTGGACAAGGCGGACACGGCGGCAGATTTCGATGAAATAAGGGTCCAGATCCGCAAGGGAGAGCGATTCTTCCTCATCCCACGGGGCAAGCCAGACAAGCCCGAGCCCGCCTTCCCGGCGGTAATAGTGCTCATGTGTTTTCAGCACGGCATCGCGCTGGCCGATGAGCAGGGCGAGGTCGCGCCGGAACCGGGCGGCCCAGCCGGGGCCCGCCATCCGGTCGACAAAGGCGCGGCTGGAAAAGCCGCCATTCATGCGGGCGATGCCATAATTGCCGCGGCCGAGAAACCCCTGCTGGGTCTGGAGCGTGAGGAGGGCATAGATCCAGTGGTGCGGGGCGGGGCTGGCGATGCGCTCGCTTTTGAGGTCGTGATTCTTCGCGACGATGAGAATGTCCAGCGCATCGGGCTCGGTGATGGCCCCGCGGAATTTGCTCCAGCCTTCCTGGCTGCGGACCGGCGCCTGCAGGAAAGCGGGGCGGCTGATGTCATCGACGACAAGGGTAAAGGCGGTATCGGCATCATTGCCCGCGAGCGCCGAAAGCAGGCCCCGCCATGCCGCTTCATCCTCAGGCGCATCTGTCCGCTTTGCCGCCACGAGCGCCATCGCGCCAAGCTGCACCAGAAAGCAGAACCATGATTGCCGCTGATGCGCCGCAAGCCCCGGAAAGCTGATGTCCCGCCCCGCCGAAAGCACCGCCAGCACCCCAGGCAGGCTCAAGGCCGATACATCTGTCCCCTCAACCGGAATGACCGGTTCCGTCAGTAGATCGTGCATGAAGGCCCCCCACCTTGAAGGTACGATTACACATAAAATTTGATATTAAAATGGGAGAAATTTGGGTTCTGTGACTCTCCTCAGAGACAGAAAAGGCACCGGGTTAAGTTGGGGGGCTTGTGACTTTAAGAGTCATTTGCTGCATTTCTCACGGCATCCAATGCAGAGCCTTTTCTAATAAGATGAATTGTATGGAGATAATCGCTTCTTATTTTGTAGGGAGGGCTCGTGGCGATGATTTTGCTGTCATGCCAGCAGACCCAGCGCCATTGACCATCAGTATCCTTGTCGATTAGATAAGTCAGCATTCGTATTTCCTCCTAAGGAAGCTTGTGCGCACGCCCTTGCACGAGTTACAGCTCTTGCAGGGGCAATTCTGTTTTACGCTGTTTTACGTATTTTTCAAACATCCAATCAATAGCGCATATTTTATTTTTTATAATGTTGTGCCTTGATCGTATTGCCAACGACTCGAGAAAAGCAAGAGGTCATACGGGAGGGGGATTGATAAATCTCATCGGTTCCAATTGAGAATTAGAACCGATGAGATCCATCCCCGCGTGAGCGGGGGAGCCGACTATCCAAACTCTGCGCAATGGATTGGATAGGTCCATCCCACAAAATGTGTGGGGAAGAATCCATGCTTCTATCACGTCCTGCACTCCTGTTCAGCACGGCAAACCACCAGGATCTAACCGTAATCATTCCTTATTTGTTCTTGCTTTGAAAACCTTGCCTCATTTTCGCCTATATGCGACGATGATTCATGGAAGTTGTTGAAACAACCATCTTTCGAATCTGGCTGGCTGATTTGCAGGATCAGCAGGCGGTCGCCCGGATTGTCCAGCGGTTGCGGCGGCTGCAGAGGGGCCTGACCGGTGATGTTAAATATGTTGGATCGGGTATTTCTGAGCTACGAATTGATTATGGGCCAGGATACAGGATTTATTTCATGCGTCGTGGTGCCATGATGGCGGTGTTGCTTTGCGGTGGCGATAAATCAAGCCAGAGCAGAGATATTGAAAAGGCGGTCGCTCTCTCGAAGGAATGGAAGGAAGAATAGATATGGTGCTGAAAACTGAACCTTTCGACGCAGCCTCGTATCTCAAGACGCCGGAATCCATTGCGGAATATCTGACGGCTGCTCTCGAAACGCAGGATGCTTCTGAAATTGCCGATGCGCTCGGGGTGCTTGCGCGTGCGCAAGGCATGACGGAAATCGCCGAACGGACAGGCCTCAACCGGCAAAGCCTCTACAAGGCGCTGGGTAAAGAGGGCAATCCGGAGCTTTCCACGCTGTTGCAAGTGCTCGCGGCGCTTGGTCTGAAACTTGAAGCTGCCCCGAGAGGACATGCGGCATAATATTTCGTCATGGGACGGATATTATAATCCTGCCTGCTATGTTCTTCATAAAACATAGGAAGTCCCGCTATCTCATTCTTGCTTTGCCTCATCTAGACCCCACCGGTCATAAACAAAAGCCTTGCCGCCAAATGTAAATGTGAAGCCGCCGGGCATGGGAATTATGTTCTCCGGCTTTGTCTCGATGGGAATGCCAAGCACCATCCAGCCGGGGAGGGTGAGGTTGTGGACGAGAACCCCGAAGGGGCCCGGCATGGGAGTCTCGAAAGATATGGCGCGGTTGTCCGTACCAAGCCGGGTGGCTATTTTTTCGTCAAGATCGATGGGCGGAGCGATTGCCAGCTCAAACTTAAGCCTGTTCAGTTCTGCTATATTGCTCTCAGCCCCTTTTTTTCCAAATATTTGTTCATGATGCTTTGGCCAGTTCTGGCCGAGTTCCCTGGCTAGTCCGTCCAGAAAGGGCATGTGCGTGGCACGCTCGACCAGAAGGCGGTTGTGCAGGGGTATGTGTATGGTGCCAAGCTCTGCCAATGTGCGCCGGGTTGAAACGATGCCGAGCAGGTTGGGATAGACCTTGCCAAGGCCGAGGCGCGCGCGCCGGACTGTGCCGTCCGTTGCTATCGTTCCTGCAAGCCCTGTCTCGGAGGGGGCCAGCACGACAACCCGCGGGCGTTCAAATCCTCCGGGCCTGTTGTCGCGTGCATGGCGGTGCAGGCGGCCGATGCGTTGCAGCAGAACATCCGCCGGACATATATCCGTCAGCAGAATATCAGCGTCGATGTCGAGGCTCTGTTCGGCAGTCTGCGTCGCGACGCAAATGACAGGCATATGGCTTTCCCGTCCCAGCGCCTGCTCCAGCGCCTTGTCCAGCAATTGCCGGTCCGGGGGGGCGAAGCGGCCATGATGGACGGTGGCGATGCCCTTGCACTGGAACGCGAGTTCGGGATGGCCGCTTGCCTGAGCTAGCTTTGCTGCGAAGATGGCCGTTTCCCGGGCATCATTGACCTTGTTGCGGATGACGAGCACCCGCGCGCCGGAAAGAGCGGCGGCAACGGCGCGTTCGGCCAGAACATGATTGGCGTCCTCGACATCGATCAACTCGACGTCGACCTCTTTTGAAGGGCCAGACCGGAGCGGCAGCGCGGGTACCCGGGCATTGCTGGCGTGAATCGCGGGGTAGGGCAGATCCACCAGTTCCTCGATAGGCAGATCATTTTCGTCGCGCGGATCGCCGCCCATCAAGCGGAGCCGGGCTGCCGTGCCGAGCGTCGCGGACATGAGCAGCGCATGGCCGCCCGCCGCCCGATGCTGCTCGATGAGATTGCGAATAATTCGCTCTAGGTAGGTATCGCTCGAATGAATTTCATCGAGGACAAGCAATTGGCGCAACATGGGCCCGGATCGCAGATGCGCATGGCGGACATTGAGCGCGCCGAGCACGAGCTGGTCAACGGTACCGACGGCAATGGCGCTGGCAAGGTAACGCTTGGGATGCTCGGCCGCCCA
>JAATFR010000427.1 GCA_015655095.1 Hyphomicrobiales bacterium
AGGAGCATGCAAGCTATGGCAACGAAAACGACGACTGCAAAACCCAAGACCACCGCGGCCAAGAAGCCAGTGGTCAAGAAGGCCGCGGCTGTGAAGAAGCCGGTGGTCAAGAAGGCTGTGGCCAAAAAGCCAGTGGCCAAGAAGACGGCTGCGGTGAAGAAGCCCACCGTGAAGAAGGCTGTTGCGGCGAAGAAGCCGGCAGCGGTCAAGAAAGCCGCCGCCGTGAAGAAGCCTGTGGCGAAGAAGCCCGCCGTGAAGAAGGCTGTTGCAGCGAAGAAGCCGGTGGTCAAGAAAGCCGCCGCGGTGAAGAAGCCTGTGGTCAAGAAAGCGGTCGCGGCGAAGAAGCCTGCTGCTGCCAAGTCTGTCGCGCGCAAGCCGGTAGCGAAGGCGGCTGCCGTCCGCAAGCCCGCTGTGCGTAAACCGGCTGCGAAGCGGGTCGCTGCGGCAAAAAAATAGCAACCTTCGGGCATTGGTCTGTCACGGACAAGGTGGCGTGCAGGCGCGAGCTGACGAAAAGGCCAGTTCCGCCTGAGAGACCATCGCTCAGGAGCTGACTGATCTCTATTGCTGGCCGATACTAAACGGCTGGAAGATTTCGGTCATGCTTGAAGAGCGTGGCCTTTCTTATGGAGGATTACCGGTCAATGCCGGCATGGCGAACAGTTCAGGCCGGAGTTTCTCGCGATTGCACCGAACAACCGGATGCCTGCGATCGTGGACATGGATGGACCAGGCGGGACGTCGATCTCAATCTTCGAGTCCGATGCGATCCTTTAATATCTGGGTCATGAAACGGGTGAGTTATGCCCGGAGGATAAGCGGCAGCACGTGGAGGTGGAACAGTGGTTGTACTTGCAGATGGCGGGGCTTGGGCTCATGGCCGGGCAGGCGCGCCACTTCAGGCAATATGCGCCTGAACGGATTTAGTATGCGACCGAGAGATGTACGGACGAGGTCAATTGCCTCTACGGTGTCATGAGCAGACGCCTTGAAAACCGCGATTATCTGCCGGTGGCTATTTGATCGCAGACATGGCCTGCTGGGCGGCGTGGTTTTGCCGTGGAGCGCGACTTGCGTTGCACGGTGCTGGGCGACGACAGCAAGGAGGCAGAAGAAGTGCGCAAGGTTCTGTTCTGACGGCGATCTCGTTGAAACTGCGCGATGTTTTGTGAACTTTTTATGGGCGGTGCTTCAGGTGCAGCTCATTTGTCTTTACCATGTGCTTGCTGAACATTTGACTGTTTGTGTTTAGCCGGGTTGCCTGGTCAATATTCTTTTCGCTCACTGATGCGGTAAGAGAATGGTATAAGGAAACCATACACACCCGGCACTCTATTTCGGGAAATGAGGTCCAAATGGCGATATTTCCCCATCTGCGCGCCTTGTCCATACGGACTTTTCTCGCTGGCTTTCTCGCTTTCGCAGTGTTCCTGCCAGCGGGTGCTTTGGCGTCGACCGAAGTGACCGGGGTAACGACAGTCAAGCGTAACGATAAATTCCACACACAGAAGGAATGGGGAAATCCGCTGGT
Source organism: Hyphomicrobiales bacterium (assembly GCA_015655095.1). Lineage (GTDB taxonomy): Bacteria > Pseudomonadota > Alphaproteobacteria > Parvibaculales > Parvibaculaceae > JAATFR01. The sequence continues at coordinate 1,532 of JAATFR010000427.1, forward strand.
GCTGACCCGCGACGGGCGCATCACCAGAGTGATGGATGGGCGATATGGCTTCAGCATCATCGATGCCAGCGGCACCAAGATCGCCGATTTCCTGACGCCTCAGGAGGCCATCGGCTTCAAGCTTGCCGCCGGCGAATATCATGTCGAGCCTGCTGTGTGCAGACTCCATCGGCATCATCACATCGAAGTGACCGTGACCGAAGATTGATATCTTCCCTTCGGGGGTGGCAGGCCCCGCTTGTGCCTGGCCTTATGCGGGCCCATATGGCGATGAGAGAAAACTCCCGTCTCGTTTCCTTCCAGTATGGGCGCATCATGATCGATCTATATACTTGGACCACTCCTAATGGCCGCAAGGCTTCCATCATGCTTGAGGAGTGTGGCCTCGGATACGAGGTGCATACGGTCAACATCGGCAAAAACGAACAATTCGAGCCAGGCTTTCTGAAGATAAGTCCGAATAACCGCATTCCCGCGATTGTGGATCGGGAGGGGGATGGCGGTCCGGTTTCTGTTTTCGAATCCGGTGCAATCCTGATCTATCTGGCGGAAAAGACCGGCAAGTTTCTGGCACCCAAGGGAGCCTCCCGCGTCAAGGCGCTTGAGTGGCTGATGTGGCAGATGGGTGGGCTCGGCCCCATGCTCGGGCAGGCCTTTCATTTCTCCAACGCCGCGCCTGAAAAAATCCCCTATGCCATCACCCGTTATCAGACCGAAGCTGCGCGTCTTTTCAGGGTGCTCGACAAGCGCCTTGGGGAAGCGGCATTTCTGGGCGGGGATTACTCCATCGCCGATATGGCAAGTTATCCATGGGCTTCCGCAGCCTTTGGTGTGATCGCGAAAGCGCAGCCGGAAGCAGTGGGTGAAGCGGCCAATGTTCGTCGCTGGCTCGATGCCGTTGGTGCGCGGCCCGCCGTGCAGCGCGGCATGGCTGTGCCTGCCCTCTGAAGAGTATCGGCCTCGTTTGATAGGACATGATTTATCGGGTGGTTCAGCTATGTTGGGGCCTTGTTGATGAACGAGGCCCCCATGGTTGATGCAGTCGAGGAACTTTTGCAGATTCTGGATCTGGAAAAGATCGAGGAGAATATTTTTCGTGGACACAGCCCCGATGTGAGCTGGCAACGCGTGTTTGGCGGACAGGTTATCGGGCAGGCTCTGATGGCGGCCTATCGCACCGTCGATGCCCGGGTCTGTCATTCACTGCACGCCTATTTCATCCGCCCGGGCGATCCCAGAATTCCGATCCTTTATGAGGTGGACCGCGCCCGCGACGGCAAGAGCTTCACCACGCGGCGTGTGGTCGCGATCCAGCATGGCAAGCAGATTTTCAATCTGGCCGCCTCGTTTCAGGTGCCTGAGGAAGGTTTCGAGCATCAGTTTCATGAGCCCGATGTGCCGGGGCCGGAGCATCTGCCGAGCGAGCTGGAGCGCCGAGCTGCGATCTCCGGCGAACTGCCCGAGCCGGTCCGGGTTCATTTTGCCCGGCCAAGGCCGATTGAGATGCGCCCCGTCGATCCGCAGGCCTACATCGATCCGGCTCCCATGCTGCCAGTGCAGAATGTATGGTTCAGAACGGCGCGGGAAGTGCCTGATGATATCGCGCTTCAGCAATCCATCCTCGCCTATGCCTCGGATATGACCTTGCTCGACACATGCGTACGCCCCCATGGCGTGAGCTGGGTCTCGGGCAAGCTGCAGACTGCGAGCCTTGACCATGCCATGTGGTTCCACCAGCCGGTGCGTACCGACCAGTGGCTGCTCTATGCCCAGGATAGCCCCAGCGCCTCTGGCGCCCGCGGGTTCAACCGGGGCAGCATCTTCACCGAGGACGGTACGCTGATCGCCTCCGTTGCCCAGGAAGGGCTGATCCGCTGGCATGATGAACAGGGGTAAGGGGAGACAAGGGGAGGGGGGAGCCGGCTGCCGGATTTTCAGCTTCCTATAGTCTGCCCAGACGGCGGTTTCTTCATCTTTTCCCGGGCAGGGGCCGGTTTTGAGGAGGATGTTCCCCCGCGGCAGCATCGGCGCTTGCCACCGCCCCATATCCTTGGCATATACGTCGCGCACGCCGGACTGGTTCTGAAAAGCGCTGGCCCGAGACGGGACGGAGGGGTGGCCGAGAGGCTGAAGGCGACGGTTTGCTAAACCGTTATAGGGTCTAAAGCTCTATCGTGGGTTCGAATCCCATCCCCTCCGCCATTTCAGTCCCAAAGTGGGCACGCCGATGCCCGCCGATTTCCCGCTAGAGACCGAAGTAAGGGCACGCAGTAGCTCGCCCTTCGATCCCATGATGCGAACATGGCCTTCTCCGACCTCGACGCGCTGGGCAAAAGCGCGCAGATGGTCCCGTCGATAGCCGCCCCCATCCTGCCTGAGCCGCCGCCGCGCGGTCGCGGCGAACTTGCGTAGAACGACCGGCGTCACCGCCATACTGCCGGAGCTTTCGAGCATGGCCTGTGCCCGCTCGGAATCGACCTGCGCTTGGTCGCGTAGCGCTCGAAGGGCGACGACGCGCTCCTTCAAGGCCGGATCGTTCAGATCGGCCACGCCCGATTCGATGGCCTCATAGAGCCGCTTCAAACGAAGCTCGGTCTCGGCCGCGCGACGGTTCAGTTCGGCGATATGCTCGCGGCGACGCTCGGCCCGTTCCTCGCGCCGGTCGAGGATTGAGGCCAGGATCTCCTCCAGTCGTTCGGGCTG
>JAATFR010000151.1 GCA_015655095.1 Hyphomicrobiales bacterium
CATCTTGGTAATATCGTACGGATCGGTGATCATCCGGTCCTGTTCGACTGCATCGAGTTCAACGACGCCTTTTCCACCATCGATGTGCTTTACGACCTTGCCTTCCTGCTGATGGACCTTGCCTTTCGCGCCACCATGGACGGGCGGTTGCAGGGGTTTGCCAACCGGGCGCTCAATGTCTGGCTCGACCATATCGCCATGGCGGAGACGGGCCCCATGCTGGAGGGGTTGGCGGCCATGCCCCTGTTCCTCTCTCTGCGCGCGGCGATCCGTTCACATGTCGATGCCCATGATGAGGCGCTGGCAGGACAGGCGAGGGCTTGTCTTGCCTTCGCGGGTGAGGTGTTGAAGCCGGGCAGGCCGCGCCTTGTTGCTGTCGGCGGGCTTTCGGGCACGGGCAAATCGACCCTGGCCCGGGGGCTCGCCCCCTTGCTTGGCGAGGAGGGGGACGCCGCCCTTGGCGCGATTCATCTGCGCTCGGACGTGCTGCGCAAGAAAATGTGGGGTGTTCCCCTTTTGGAGCCGCTCCCGGCGGAAGCCTATACGCAGGAAGCGGGGGACCGGGTTTACCGGGAATTGTTCCGTCTGGCCGGCCTGGCGCTCAGGGCCGGGTTTCCGGTCGTGCTGGACGCCGTGTTCGCCAGACTATGGGAGCGCGAGGCTGCTGAAGAGGCCGCGCGTGCGGCGGAGGTGCCGTTTCAGGGCGTCTGGCTTGAAGCCGGACAGGCGGTCCTTGAGGTCCGTGTCAAAAGCCGGGCGATGCTTCGCACAGACAGCTCGGATGCGGACGCCGCCGTGGTGCGCCGCCAGATGGCCTATGACACCGGGGATATTGGCTGGCGCCGGCTTGAAAGCGGGGGGGAGCCGACAGACGTGCTGCAACGGGCCCGGGAAATCATCTCGCTATGACTATGAGTCTTGTTCTGGAATCCCGTCTTCAGGGGCATCGTCGCGTTTCGCCCCTTCCAGTTCCCGTTTGATGCGTTCGGCCCTGAGCCTGTCGGCCTTCTTTTCGGCGCCGGTGCGGCCGAATCGAACCCGGTTGGCGTTAGCCTGCTCTTCCTTCGCCTTGCGGGCATCGGCCTTCTGCTTCAGCCGCACGGTTTTCCGCGCGGAAGCGAAATCAATCACCCTTTCGTCTTTGTCATCTTTGGACATATTCCCACGCTGGCTAATATTCTGCACTGTGGACGATAAGTTTAAACGATCCATCGGCTGTCTGCCTCATGAAAGAGAGTGACCGTTGAACAGCTTCCTGACGGGGCTTGCCGCTACTGTGCTTGCGGTTGCCTTCGCCTTGTTGATTGGGCCCCGCATGATCGACTGGACCGGCTACCGGTCCAGCTTTGAGCATCAGGCCGGTGACTGGCTTGGCCGGGATGTGAAGATCAATGGTCCCATCAGCGTGGTGCTGCTGCCTGAGCCGGTCATCTCCTTCTCTGATGTCACCGTCGCCGGTTCCGGTCAGGCGGGGCTTCCTTTTGCCCGGATCGGCCATTTAGAGGCAATGGCGGCTCTCTTTCCGCTTGTGACCGGCAAGGTGTCGCTGACCCGGCTGGATCTCGATCATTTCGCGCTGGGGCTGGCGCGCGACGCGACAGGCCGCGACAACTGGTCTGATCTGCTGGCCCGGATCGGGCGTTCCGGGCGGGTCAATATCAGCGCCATCAGTCTCGTCGACGGGAGGCTCTCCTATCAGGACCCGGCCCGCGCGCGCCACGGGCGTCTGGAAAAGCTGTCAGGCCACTTGACGGCGCCGGCGGCGGATGGCCCGTTCAATGGCGACCTGACATTTTCATCGGGCGGCCATGCCTATGCGCTCGGCGGCAGCGTCGGTGTGCGCGATCAGGCGGGCAGGGCAGCGGCCACTCTCTCGCTTTCAGCGCCAGACCTCGAGGCCGATCTAGGCTTTCAGGGCGATCTGGTCTTTTCCGGTGATCCCAGCGCGGCAACGGGCGCGTCCGGCGCTTTGACGCTGGCGTGGGGGCCGGCGAAAGGCGCAGGCGGGTCCGATGGCCGCACGCTGCAGGCAAAGGGCAATGTGAGCTATGACGGGAACATCGCGCAGGTTTCCGGCATTGACGCCAGAACGGCCGGGTCGCGTTTCGGCGGCACGGCACGGCTGGATCTGAGCGCTGCCCCCCTGTTCGATATTGACCTCAAGGGCGAGACGCTTGTCCTCGACGGCCTCATGCCGCAAGCCGATGCGCAGGCGCCCTTTGCTCGCTGGCTGGCGCTTCCCGCGCCCGCCGGCCTTGCGGGCCATCTGAAGCTCGCTTTCGATGCGGTCTTGTCCGGCGACAGGGTGGCGAAGAATGTGGTGCTGGACGCCACGCTGGGCGAGGGGCAATGGCACGTCGCCGAGGCCGACGCCGAACTTGATGGCGCGATGCAACTCGGCTTGCAGGGGGCGCTCGGACCTGGGGGCTTCACGGGTCAGGTCTCGCTGCGCAGTCCCTCCTCGCAGGCGCCAGCGCGCTGGATCG
>JAATFR010000102.1 GCA_015655095.1 Hyphomicrobiales bacterium
GATGCGCAACATCGTGACGGCAGCGTTCGCGTATGTGCAGCGTTTCTCCACAGAATGGCACAACAATGCTTTCGCGGGCGCGACCGTGCGCAAGGTTACGCGCGGCATGTGGGCCTATGACCAGTTGTCGGACACGCTCTTCATCGGCCTTTTTCCCGCCGCCTGTATCGTCATCGGCATTACAGCCAGTCTGTTGCTGCACTGGCCGGTTGTGGCGGCGATGGTGATGGTGGCGATGCTGGTCTATCTGGCCGTTACGATCACCATGATCCGACTCATCGTCACGCCCGCCAACCGTGAAATGGTGAGCCTCGACACGCGGCTGGGCGGGGCGCTCGCCGATGCGATCACGTGCAATGCCGCGGTCAAGGCCTTCGGCGCGGAACGGCGCGAGGAAATGCGCTTCGGCGGCATCGCCACCCTCTGGCGCTGGCGGGCGATCAAGAGCTGGTGGCTGATGGATCTGACGTTCATGTGCCAGACTCTCGTGCTTATCGTGCTTCAGGTGCTGCTGCTCGGCTATGTTCTCCATCAATGGTCGCTGGGACAGGCAACGGCGGGCGACGTCAGCTATGCGATGACGAGCCATCTCATCATCTCGCTCTATACCCGCGACATTGGCTGGCATCTGCAGAATCTGCAGAAGGGCGCCAACGAGATTGAGGATGTGGTGGATTTCGTCACCGAACCGGATCGCGAGAAGGAAGGGGATGGCGAAGGCCGGATACTGGCCGTTCCCCATGGCGCGATTTCATTCGATCGGGTCACGTTCCGCTATGCCAACAAGAACCATGATTCATATCGCGACTTCTCGGTGGAGATCGCAGGCGGCGAGCGGGTGGCGCTGGTGGGGCCTTCCGGCAGCGGCAAGAGCACCTTCGTCAAGCTGCTCCAGCGGCTTTATGAGGTCGGCGAGGGCCGCATACTGATCGATGGCACGGACATTGCGAGCGTCGATCACGCAAGCGTCCGCCGCGCCATCGCGCTGGTGCCGCAGGAGCCGATCCTGTTCCACCGCTCGATTGCCGAGAACATTGCCTATGCGCGGCCCGAGGCTTCGCTGGAGGAGGTGAAGGAGGCGGCGCGAAGGGCCCGGGTTCATGGCTTCGTTTCATCGATGCCGCAAGGCTACGGGACGCTTGTAGGCGAACGTGGCGTCAAGCTCTCGGGCGGCGAGCGCCAGCGGATCGCCATCGCCAGGGCATTTCTCGCCGATGCGCCCATTCTGGTGCTGGATGAGGCGACCTCAAGCCTCGATGCGGTGACCGAAACCGAGATTCAGGCGGCCATCGATGAGCTCGCGCGGGGCCGGACCACGCTGATCATCGCTCACCGGCTTTCGACCATCCGTAAGGTCGACCGGATTCTGGTGTTTGATCATGGCCGGATCGTGGAGCAGGGCAGTCACGCCCAGCTCATGAAGCGGAACGGCGGGGTGTTCCGTCACCTCCATGCGACACAGCTTGCGGGCATTGAGGCTGTGATTGAAGATTGATAAGAGGGGCTGCGCCGTTGCGTCGGCCCGGCCCCTCCCCTAATGTTGAAGACTGATCGCGTATCACGGAGGTTCGACATGCCAGAGACGTCCGAGCAACCCCTTTGGCAGCCTTCGCCCTCCGCGATAGAAGCATCGAACCTGACGGGTTTCATGCGGCGCATCGGTGCGGCCCATGGCGTCACACTGAAGAGCTATGAGGATCTACACGCCTGGTCGATCAGTGAGCCCGAATTTTTCTGGGACGCGATCTGGGATTATGCCGGAGTGATCGGCGACAAGGGGCCGGCTGTGATTGCCGATGGCGACAAGATGCCCGGCGCCTGTTTTTTTCCCAAGGCGCGCCTCAATTTTGCGGAAAATCTTTTGCGGCGGGATGGGGATGGCCCGGCCCTGTTGTTTCGCAACGAGGGCGAGACGCCCCGGCCCGCCCTCTCATGGGCCGGACTGCGCGAAAAGGTGCGGGCGCTTGCAGCCGTGTTCGACCAGTGGGGCGTGAAACCCGGTGACCGGGTGGCGGCCATGATGCCGAACTGTCCCGAAACCATCATCGCCATGCTGGCGGCGACGAGTCTGGGGGCCGTCTTTTCATCCTGCTCGCCGGACTTCGGCGCACGCGGCGTGATCGATCGTTTCGGCCAGGTCGAGCCCCGGGTGCTGATTGCCTGCGACGGCTACCGCTACAATGGAAAGAAACTCGACGAGCGCGGCAAGCTCAAGGAAATCGTCGCCCAGCTGCCTTCGCTTGAGCATGTGGTGATCGTGCCCTTTGCGGGGCTGGGCATTGGCGATGTGCCCGGCGCGGAAGACTGGACGGCGCTCCTTGATCATGCGCCCGCTCGCGCGCTCCAGTTCGCGCGGCTGCCCTTCGCCCATCCGCTCTACATCATGTTTTCAAGCGGCACCACCGGCGTGCCCAAGTGCATCGTTCATTCGGCGGGCGGCACGCTCATCCAGCATCTCAAGGAGCACAAGCTCAATTGCGACCTCAAGCCCGGCGAGCGGCTGTTCTATTTCACCACCTGCGGCTGGATGATGTGGAACTGGCTGGTTTCGGGACTGGCGGTGGAGGCGACGCTCGCGCTCTATGATGGCTCGCCGTTCGCGCCCGCGCCAACCGTGCTGTTCGACTATCTGGAGCAGGAAAAAATCAACGTCTTCGGCACCTCGGCGAAGTTCATCGATGCGCTCAAGAAGGAAGAGCTTTCGCCCAAGGACACGCATGATCTTTCCTCCGTCCGCATGATCCTCTCGACGGGGTCGCCGCTTGTGCCTGAAAGCTTCGTCTATGTCTATGAGGCGGTGAAGCCGGACGTGGCGCTCTGCTCCATTTCAGGGGGCACTGACATTGTTTCCTGCTTCGTGCTGGGCAATCCGATCGGGCCGGTCTGGGTCGGCGAGATACAGGCGCGTGGCCTTGGCATGGCGGTCGAGGTCTGGGATGACGAGGGCCGCTCCATCGACCATGGCAAGGGGGAACTGGTCTGCGTCAAGCCGTTTCCCGCGATGCCCATCGGCTTCTGGAACGATCCTGAGGACAAGAAATATCATGCCGCCTATTTCGAGCGGTTCGACAATGTGTGGTGTCATGGCGATTTTGCCGAAATCACCAGCCATGGGGGCATCATCATTCATGGCCGTTCGGATGCGACGCTGAACCCGGGCGGCGTGCGCATCGGCACGGCGGAAATCTATGCCCAGGTCGAGCAGCTTGACGAGGTGCAGGAGGCGATTGCCATCGGCCAGGACTGGGACGGCGATGTCCGGGTTGTGCTGTTCGTGGTGTTGAAGGACGGCATCACGCTCGATGCTGCGCTCGAGGCTAAAATCCGCAGTCAGATCCGCACCGGAGCAAGCCCGCGCCATGTGCCCGCGCGGATCGTTGCGGTGAGTGATATTCCCCGCACCAAATCCGGCAAGATCACCGAGCTTGCGGTGCGCGATGTCGTCCATGGCCGTCCGATCAAGAACAAGGAAGCGCTGGCCAATCCTGATGCGCTGGCGCTCTACGAGAATATCCCCGTCTTGCAGAGCTAGCCTGACGTCTACGCCAGATCTTCCGCCTCCGGCACCGGCTTGCCTTCCAGCCATGCGCGCATGATTGCGTTCACCTTTTCCGGCGCTTCCTGCTGTACCCAGTGAGAAACGCCGGGCAAATAGCGGATCATGAAATTATCGACCAGCGCCTCGGTGCCATAGGTCAGCTCCTTGCCGAGAGCGGTATCCTCCTCACCCCAGATCATCAGCGTCGGCGTCTTTAATTGTGGCGGGTTGCGCCAGCGCCGCGACAAGGCGCGGTCGGTAAAGGCGGCGCGGTAATAATTGACCATGGCGGTCAGCGCGCCGGGGCTGAGGGCGTTTCGGCGATATTCATTCAGCACGTCATCGGGAAAGCGCGACTTGTCGACAGCCATGCCGCGGAATGCCTGGGCGATGAACTCGGCATTGTTGCGGCGCATCATCCATTCCGGCAGCCAGGGCAACTGGAAGAAGAAAATATACCATGATTTTTTGAGCTGGGCCCAGGTGCCCACCTTCTGCATGAAGATGGCGGGGTGGGGGAGGTTCATCACGATCAATTTTTCAAGGGGGCGGACGCCCATGAGCGCGAAGCTCCAGGCGATGGCTCCGCCCCAGTCATGGGCGATCAGCGTAACGGGACCATCAATGCCGCGCACCCGGGCTGCATCAATCAGGCCAGCCACGTCCGCCAGAAGATGATCCATCTTGTAGGCATTCTTTTCCACCGGCCGCGAACTGCCGCCATAGCCCCGCAGATTGGGCGCCCAGACCGTGTAGCCAAGTTCGGCCAGCATGGGGATCTGGTGGCGCCATGAAAACTTGCTTTCGGGAAAGCCGTGCAGACAGAGCGCGAGCTTGCGCCCTTCCCCACACTGATCAACCTCGAATGCCAGGTCATTGGCATGGATAAGGCCTGTGCTTATGGCATTCATTTTGTTCTTCACCCCTGACATGCTCCCCGAGATTGCAAGGATTGCAGAGATCGCCGCTGGAGCCAAGCCTCTCCCGTTCCGGGTTGGCTTTCCACAAGGGCGCAACCGGGAATTAACCTTTTATCAATATCATGGCCCCATAAGCGGAGCGATTTTCAGAAGCTGGGGGGAACATATGCCGGAATACGTTGCGCAAAGTCAGTGGTCATCAAGATTCGCCTTTCTGATGGCCGCCATCGGAAGCGCGGTGGGGCTTGGCAATATCTGGCGGTTCCCCTATCTGGCGGGCGAGAACGGGGGCAGTGCTTTCCTGCTTATATATGTCGCTGCAACCCTTGCCATGGCGATGCCGGTGCTGATCGCCGAACTGGCGCTCGGCCGCATGGGTGGCGGCAGCCCGATTGGCAGCCTGCGCCATATCGTGCGGGAGAATTGCAGCTCAAGATTCTGGGAGCTGATCGGCATTCTCGCGACGATCTGTGCTTTCCTGGTGCTGAGCTATTATTGCGTGATCGGGGGCTGGACGCTGCGCTATGTCTATCTGGCGATCGGGGGCAGTTTTGCGCAAATCGGCAATGCCGGATCCTATGCGATGTTCACCGATTTCATGGCCGACCCGATGGCCATGATCAGCTGGCATCTAGGCTACATGCTGCTCAATGTGGTCATTGCTCTGGGCGGTCTGCGCAAGGGGATTGAGAAAACCGTGGTCGTGCTGATGCCGTTGCTCTTCGTGCTGCTGTTTGCGATGGTGATCTACGGGGCCACGATGCCGGGGTTCGCGACCGCCGTCGATTTTTTATTCACGCCGGATTTCTCGAAACTGACGCCTTTTGCCGTCCTTAGCGCCATCGGCCAGAGCTTTTTCGCGCTCAGCGTCGGGCTGGGCTCCATGATCATATATGGGGCCTATCTGGACAAGGGCGCTAACATTCCGGGCTGCGCGGTTATCATCACCGGTGCGGACGTGCTGGTGGCCCTGCTGTCGGGACTGGCGATCTTTCCACTGGTCTTTAGTTTCGCTCTGGAGCCCTCGTCCGGCCCCGGCCTTCTATTCATCACACTGCCCATCGCCTTCGGGCAGATGAGCGGCGGCGCGCTCACGGGAGCCGGTTTCTTTCTGCTGGTGTCGGTTGCCGCGCTCACGTCAAGCATCTCTCTCCTTGAGGTGGTTGTGACCCGGCTGGAGGAGAGGTTCGGCATGACCCGGTCTGTCGCGGCTTGGCTGGTGGGCGGCGTGGCATGGGCGCTGGGTCTTGTGAGCCTGCTTTCTTTCAATGTCTGGTCAGGCGTTTATCCTCTGGCGTGGCTTGGCATGATGAAGACGTCCAGCATATTCGCCGTGCTGGATTTCTTCTGCCTCAACTTGCTGATTCCCGTCACCGCGCTTCTCATTTGCCTTTATATGGGTTGGGTATTGGCAAAGGGGACCATCCGGGACGCGCTTGGTTTCGGGGGGGAAGCCTCTTTCAGGAGCTGGAGGTTCTGCCTGCGCTTTGTTGCGCCGCTGGGAATCATTTCGATCCTCGCCGTCGCGCTCCTGTCATAAGCCCGTCCTTTCGGCCGAGGAGAAGGCGTGGAGCTGAATTCGACGCCTTTTCCAGCCTTGTTTCCGCGCTCTTGTCATAATTCAGACGCAGCGCAGGTGAGACAGGTCTTGTCTTCGGGGCGGGCCCGAATTAAGTTCCGCCCCGTCCGGCCTGATAAGCCGCGCCCGCGCCCGTCGCGGTCAAATGTGCAGCCGTAGCTCAGTTGGTTAGAGCGCTAGATTGTGGATCTAGAGGTCCCCCGTTCGAGACGGGGCGGCTGTACCATTATTTTATCTGGCAAGCTGGCCGCCAATATTTACCCTGGCCATGCTTTCAGCCGGGGCACATGCCCGGTCAGGAAACCTGTCCATTTAGTTCCATAATGCAGCAGTCGTTTTGCTTTGTGTCGTCTGGCGTCTTATGGGTCAGCCAATCGGCCAGTAGCATTGGGCGTTGTAAAATGAATCAAATATGATGCTTCGGGAGGGGGGCGACATGTCGGAAGCGGGCGGGGTCAAGGGACTGAGGTCGATCATCGGTGGATCAGCCGGCAATATGGTCGAATGGTACGACTGGTATGTCTATTCCGCTTTTTCGCTTTATTTTGCACCGGTTTTCTTCCCCAAATCCGACAAGACGGCTGAACTTCTAAGCGCAGCCGCGGTCTTTGCCGTTGGTTTCATCATGCGGCCCGTCGGCGCGTGGGTCATGGGCATGTATGCTGACCGCCGCGGACGCAAGGCCGGACTGACGCTTTCCGTCACGCTGATGTGCCTTGGCTCGCTCATCATTGCGGTGACGCCGGGCTATGAGCGGATCGGCGCTGCTGCGCCCGTCATTCTGGTTATCGCCCGGCTCATTCAGGGCCTCAGCGTCGGCGGCGAATATGGAGCCAGCGCCACCTATCTGAGCGAGATGGCGGGGCGCAGGCACCGGGGGTTCTTTTCCAGCTTCCAGTATGTAACGCTGATCTCCGGGCAATTGCTGGCGCTGGGTGTGCTGCTCGTCCTGCAAAATACCATCAGTGAACCGGCGCTTGAAAGCTGGGGCTGGCGTGTGCCCTTTGCCATTGGCGGCGTGCTGGCCCTGTTCGTTTTCTATCTGCGCCGGGGGCTGGCCGAGACCGACTCATTCAAGAACATCAAAACCGGTGAAGCCGACGGCATGACATCCCGGCGCTCCAGCGGGTTTGCCCTGTTCACGCAATATCCCAAGGCGGCTTTTACCGTGATCGCGCTTACCTCAGGAGGAACGCTCGCCTTCTATGCCTACACGACCTATCTGCAGAAATTTCTTGTCAACACCACCGGCTATGACCGCAACAGGGCAACCGAGATCACTACGGCGGCTCTGTTTCTGTTTATGATCTTGCAGCCTGCGGCAGGCGCATTATCCGACAGGATTGGGCGGAAACCCCTTATGATCACCTTTGGTATCGCAGGGGTCCTTTTCACTTATCCCATCTTCACAGCCCTCTCCAGTGCCGATAATCCGCTCACCGCTTTTCTTCTGGTAATGGGTGCGCTCGTTATCGTCACCGGGTATACTTCCATCAACGCGGTAGTGAAGGCGGAGCTTTTTCCTGCCCATATCCGCGCTCTGGGCGTTGCCCTGCCTTATGCCATCGCCAACGCGGTTTTTGGCGGCACGGCGGAATATGTGGCGCTGTGGTTCAAGTCCCGGGGAATGGAGCAGGGCTTCTTCTGGTATGTCACCATCATGATCGGCCTTTCCCTGATCGTTTATCTCGCCATGCGCGATACACGGAAATACAGCGAGATCAAGGAAGATTAGAGAGGCGTACCCCGCATTTATTTAAATTAATCAGTTAACTGTTTATTGTGGCATGTTTCTTTATGAAGCACATGGGTTGATCCTTTTATTCATTTTGGCGTTGGGCTTATATAATTGGTCGTACATGCACTTCTAGTATCAGCCTCACAGCACCGGAAGGGTCCGGATAAGGGGGGCAAGATGAAAAGGTCAATAAATTTCCAGAACCTGAAGTTTGTGGCAGGTGGTTCAGCCGGTAACATGATTGAATGGTATGACTGGTATGTTTATTCGGCCTTCTCACTCTATTTCGCTCCGGTCTTCTTTCCCCGGTCTGATCGCACAGCAGAGCTGCTAAGCGCTGCAGCGGTCTTTGCTGTCGGCTTCATTATGCGACCTGTTGGTGCATGGATCATGGGGATTTATGCCGACCGGTATGGGCGCAAGGCCGGGCTCACATTCTCTATTTCTCTTATGTGTCTTGGCTCTCTGATGATTGCGATAGCGCCCGGCTATGCGCAAATAGGTGCCGCGGCCCCCTTTATTCTGGTTCTCGCGCGCCTCATACAGGGATTGAGCGTAGGCGGTGAATATGGCGCCAGCTCGACCTATCTGGTTGAGATGGCTTCATCCAGACACCGTGGCTTCTTTGCAAGCTTTATTCCCGTGACATTGATTTCAGGTCAGTTGCTTGCGCTTGGCGTTCTGCTCATGCTTCAGTCGAGCATGAGTGAAGCAGCGCTTCACGAGTGGGGTTGGCGTATTCCCTTTGCCATTGGAAGTTTGCTCGGTATTGCCGTCTTCTACTTGCGCCGTAATCTTGTAGAAACGGAGTCATTCCGGAATGAGCAATGTGAAAGGTCAGCTGGAAGAGGTTTGCGCTCGAGCGGATTTGCCCTGTTCACGCAATATCCGAAAAAAGCGTTCCTGGTCATGGCTCTGACTTCTGGAGGTACGCTCGCCTTTTATACCTCCACAACTTATCTCCATAAATTTCTGGTCAACACTACGGGTTTTGATCGAGGCACCGCTACCCAGATCACAACGGCAGCACTCCTAGTCTACATGTTTATTCAACCGATGGTCGGCGCCCTTTCCGACAAGATCGGCCGGAAGCCCATAATGATTGCCTTTGGGGTGATGGGAGTTCTTTTCACCTACCCGGTCTTCATTGCGCTTTCGAATGTGAGTGATCCTTATACAGCCTTTATGCTGGCGGCATTTTCACTCATTATCGTGACCGGCTACACCTCTATCAATGTGGTTGTGAAGACGGAGCTTTTCCCCACACATATTCGCGCGCTCGGGGTTGCCTTGCCGTTTGCCATTGCAAATGCGCTATTTGGCGGCACGGCGGAATATGTGGCGCTGTGGTTCAAGTCCCGGGGAATGGAGCAGGGCTTCTTCTGGTATGTCACCATCATGATCGGCCTTTCCCTGATCGTTTATCTCACCATGCGCGATACGCGGAAATACAGCGAGATCAAGGAAGGATGACCGTGGTGCTGGTAGCTTACATGGTTGCAGCCGGCGAGTTTTTCCGCATAGAGGTGACGACCGGCTCTCTCGGTCAGTGATTTCAGGCCGGCGCCAGATTCCGACACGGCGATCCCAATGCTGACAGTCAGGTGGATTGTTTGATCGTACATATGGATGGCGTTGGAGCCTATAGCCGGTTGCAGCCGGTTGGCCACAACGCTTGAGACCCGAAGACTTGCCCGTGGCAGCAAAATCGCAAACTACTCGCCTCCGTAACGGGCGAGGAGGTCGGTTGGGTGCAATACCTTGTGGCAGCGTTCGACGACGGTACGCAACACAATATCGCCGAAGACGAGCGCGAAGAGATCATTGATAGGCTCGAATTGGTCGAGATGCCAGCGACAGGGACGTATATTGATCACGATATGGGCATTGCCGTGGACAAGACGCTTGGTCTTGTCTCGCACAACAAGTCCGTCTATCGCTTTGCCCCTCTCTACCCCATCGATGTCGACACGC
>JAATFR010000306.1 GCA_015655095.1 Hyphomicrobiales bacterium
GCTGGCGGGCAAGCGCCGCGCAGGAGCGAAACCAGATTTCCTCTCCCGCCCCATCCGCATGGGTAAAGAGCGCCAGCACTTGACGCCCTTGTGCGAGCAGCACGTCGAGGCAGGCATAGCCCACCTCGCTATAGGCAAAAACGATGATGCCGCCCGCCATTCAGCTACCGGTTTTCTGATGAACCGCGCGGATGCGGAACCGCCCTCTCTGGCGCACCTGAATGTAGATACGCCCTATATATTCACCAACGATGCCAAGCCCGGTGATGACCACGCCCAGCAACAGGAACACGATCGCGAACAGCGTGAAAATGCCCTGCGCTTCCGGTCCCAGAAAAATGCGCCGCAGGAAAAGATAGAAGACCAGCAGCAGGCTGAGGCCCGACACGCCCATACCGAAAATGGTGAACACCTGCAAAGGCACCAGACTAAAACCGGTCATAAGATCAAAGTTGAGCCTGATGAGCTGATAGAGATTATAGTTGGAACTGCCCGCATGGCGCGCCGCGTGGGCGACCTCCACTTCCGTCGGGTTTGTCGAATAATAATGGGCAAGGGCCGGGATGAAGGTGGAGCTTTCGTTGCTCTCAACGATCATGCGCACAATGTCGTGGCGATAGGCGCGCAGCATGCAGCCCTGATCGCGCATCTCGATTCTGGTGATCTTTTCACGAATGTGATTGAGGATCAGCGATGGCCAGCGCCGCAGCCATGAATCCTGGCGCTGATGGCGGTAGCTGCCAACAATATCGTGCCCCTTGTCCATTTCGGCAATGAGTTTGGGAATCTCTTCCGGCGGATTCTGGAGATCAGCGTCCAGCGTGACGATGATGTCTCCCTGCGCGGTTTCGAACCCGGCCATCACTGCCATGTGCTGGCCATAATTGCGATCGAACTCGATGACCTTGATGATGTCGGGGCGTTGTTCGACAAATCCCTTCAGAATGTCGAGGGAATTGTCTTTACTGCCGTCGTCTGTAAACAGAACCTCCGCAGGTCGACCAAGCCCATCCACTACCCGGGTCAGGCGTTCAAACAGAAGCGGCAGGTTGGCTGCCTCATTATAGACAGGGATGACGATGCTGATTTCCGGTCCGCCAAGCCTGGCGCGACGTGATGCAGGCTTCGTCGGTGAAATAGTGCTATCCATGCCCATGCGCGCCTTCCGGATATTCAGGTTCTTGATACGAGATAAACACCAAAGATGATAATCGCAATACCAACGATACGCGTTGGCGTCACCGCCTCACCGAAGAAGGCATAGGCCGCCACGGCTGTCACGATGTATCCGATGGAAATCATCGGATAAGCAAAACTCACCTCCACACGGGACAAAACCAGCAGCCATACGCATACGCTGAGCACATAACAGGCAAGCCCGAGCATAACATAGGGATTGGTGCCAATGCGCCAGCTCATCGCTATAAGCATGGCCGGATTAAACTCGAAATGTCCGATCTGGCGCATCCCCTGCTTTAGGGCAAGTTGGGCCGTGGCATTGAGCAGCACGCCCGCCATGATGAGCGCAAAATATTTCATGCTGTGCCCCCCTTCGCACAGGCAGGCCCCTGCACCGCCATGGTGCCAGATCTTCCGTCCACCTCGCCCTGCCGCAGTTCCGCCACATCAACCCCGCCCTGCTCCATCAGGCGCGCGGCCTCTTCCGCCTGGGCCACGAACTCGATTCCCCGGCTTTGCGCCCTGTCGAGAAATCCGGCGAACCAGTCCACCATCATCATGCCCTCGATTTCGGCATGAATGGTAAAAACCTCGTTATAGCCGGGCCGCAACCGAGACAGAAGAAAGTCCGCAAGCATGTCGAGGGGATATTCCGGACGCCCCATCAGCTCATCGAGGGTCGGCAGGGTGGTCGGAACCTGAAGCGTCCTGAACTGCCGGCCTTCGATGACCGGATAGAAGGGATGATCCCCCCTCACGTCCGTAGCATAATCGAGCCCGGCCTCATCATAGGCCGCCAGGCTTGAGGCGCTCGCCTGCCAGCCCGCTGCGCCTGCGGTTCTGGCTGGCTCCCCAAACACATCCTCATAAGCGGCGCGGGCCTTGGCGAATTCCTCGGATACGCGCGCGCGTGAAAGCTTGTGCAGCTTGTCCTGCCAGAAAACATGGTCCCAGCAGTGAATACCGGTCTCGAAGCCAGATCTGGCCACGCCACGCATAATGTCGGCATGCCTGCGCGAGATGTTCGGCCCCGGCAGCAGCACGCCATTCATCAGTGTCCGTAAGCCATAAACGGAAACGACGCTGGTGCGGCTGACCTTCTGGAAAAAGCCCGGGCGGAACATGCGTCTTATCGCCCGGCCCGTGTTGTCAGGCCCGAGCGAGAACAGAAATGTTGCGGGTATATGCCGGCTCTCAAGAAGACGCCTCAGCGCAGGCACGCCCTCGCGGGTGCCACGCTCCGTATCCACATCAATCTTGATGGAGAGCCTGGGCGCGCTCATAGCAATTCGCGTTCCACCCGCTCCTTGCCGCCTGCGGGCATGAACTGATCTATATAGAACTCAACCGTCCGGCGGATCTCCTCGCGCACGTCTGTTTTCGGCTCCCAGCCCAGCGTCTCGCGCGCAGCCCTGATAGATGGCACGCGCACCAGCATGTCCTGATAGCCCTTGCCGTAATATGCGCCGGATGAAGTGGTCACCACATTGATCTTCTCACGGATGTCTTCAAATCCTGAAAACCCGGAAACCACATCGAGCATCATATCGGCGAGCTCGGCGATTGAAAGTTCCGCCCCCGGATTGCCAATATTGAAAATGCGTTTGTCGGCAATGCCGTCCCTGTTTTCCAGAATGGTCAGCAGCGCCTCGATAGCGTCATCTATATAGACAAAGCAGCGCTTCTGCTCACCGCCATCCACAAGCTGGATGTCGCTGCCGCGCAAAATATTGCCAAGAAACTGCGTCAGCACCCGCGAGGAGCCCTCGTTCGAGGCCATGATGTTGTCGAGCTTGGGACCGATCCAGTTGAACGGGCGGAACAGCGTATATCTGAGCTGGTCCTTGAGACCGTAGGCATGGATCACCCGGTCGAGAAGCTGCTTTGAGCAGGAATATATCCAGCGCTGCTTGCCGATGGGACCGAGCACCAGATTGGAGGTTTCCTCGTCGAACTCCTGGTCCGGCGACATGCCGTAAACCTCGGAGGTGGAGGGGAAAACCACGCGCTTGTTGTAGCGGACGCAATAGCGGACGATGGCGAGATTGGCCTCGAAATCAAGCTCGAACACCCTGAGCGGGTCCGAGACATACACAGATGGCGTCGCGATCGCGACCAGCGGCAGCACCACATCGCACTTGCGCACGTGATACTCGATCCATTCCTTGTTGATGGTGATGTCACCCTCGACGAAATGGAAGCGGGGATTATCGAGGCACTTGTCCAGCTTGTCCGAAGCCAGGTCCATGCCATAGACGGACCAGTCGCGCTCACGCAGAATAGCTTCGCTCAGATGACTGCCGATAAAACCGTTCACCCCGAGAATAAGTACCTTGAGAGTCATAACCGCCTGCTGGCCGTCGCCAGCTGGCGTCCGGGCCCTTTGTCCTATGTGGCAGCCCTGTCATAGGGCCTCGGGAAACGACTGTATCCAACCCAGAAATGATGCCCTGAGCAAGGGAATTCTATTTTTCCCGTCACCCGGATGCCGATTGCCCCGATTCAGGGGCTCGGACCGGAACATTCCCGGTCCTAAAGCCAGCCGCGGCGCTTAAAAAAGTAATACGGCAAGACAGCGGAGAGAATCATCATGCAGATGGCGAACGGGTAACCATATTCCCATTTCAATTCGGGAATGACCTGGAAGTTCATACCATAAATGCTGGCAAGCAGGGTCGGCGGCAGGAACACGACCGCAGCGACGGAGAATATCTTGATGATCCCGTTCTGCTCACTGTTGATCATGCCCAGTGTCGCATCGAGCACGAAATTGATATTGCTGGTCAGGAACGTTGCATGGTCGCTGAGCGCCGTCACATCGCGTGAAATGGTTTTGAAATTCTTGCTGGACGCTTTGGCTACACGATTTTCGCTGGGGCGCCCCAGAAAGCTGAGCACGCGGTTGATACCGACAAGACAATCCCGCGCCTTGGAAGTCAGCGCCTGAATGCGGCCAACCCCACGCAGCACACCTTCAAAGTCGACCTTTCCCCTTGCCCTGTCCCTGGCGAAGATCACCCGGGAGAGATCGTCCAGATCACGTTGAATGCTCTCCAGCACATCGGCGACCCGGTCGACGATGGCGTCCAGCAGGCCTTGAAGGACTTCCTCGCCGTTGCTGCACGGCAGATGATGCCGCCGCACCTTTGCCGCATAGATCTTGAAGGGCAGAGGCTCTCCGTAACGCAAGGTAATGAGCCTGTGTCCAACCATGACAAAGGTAACGGGAATCCCCTCCGGCATATCGGTGTCGGCATTGGTCAGCACGGTCGAGGTGAGGTAGATGGCGTTATCCTCCTCATAAAGGCGGCTCGAAACCTCAATTTCCTCCATCTGCTCAAGGGAAGGAATGTCGATCTGCAACTCCTCGTCAACCAGCCGCACCTCCTGCTCTGAGGGGGCAACAAGGTCTATCCATACAGCTTCAGGCGGAATGGAGCCGGAATGATCGACCGAGATAGGGCTAAGGCTGCCGTTTGTGCGCACATAGGCTGTAATCATGGGAACCGGACCGGAAAGGTTTGAACGAATGGGCCGGAGTGTGCCCATTCCCCCCGCTCACGGCAACCATTCCAAATATAATGAATATATGACGATCAGTTGCGTGCGATCGCCGGCTGACTCTGCCACCAGCCGCCACCAAGCGCCACAAAGAGGGCTGCCGTGTCTGCATAGCGTTGGGCAGCCGCACTGGCATAGGAAAGCCGGGCCTGCCCGAAACTGCGCTGTGCGCTAACCAGATCGACCAGGTTGGACTTGCCTTCACGATAGCTCAGCCGTTGCATCCTGAGCGTGTCGGAGGCCACATCAAGTGCGATGCGTTGCTGGGCCATCAGCACACCATCGGTCTCCACCGCCTTCAACTGATCGGCAACCTGCCCGAATGCTTCCAGCACTGTCTGCTGATAAGTCGCGGCGCTCGCCTTGTAATACTCCAGAGCCGCTTGCCGGTTTGCCTCCAGTGTGCCGCCCTCGAATATCGGAGCGGTAAGCCCGGCGGCGATGCCCCAGGCAAGGCTGGATGCGTTGAAAAGCTGATTTATGCTCGACGCCCCGAAGCTCGATCCAGCCGAAAGCGTGATATCCGGGTACATGTTCGCGGTCGCCACGCCC